>JBEKSO010000396.1:0-4249 GCA_049516935.1 Thermoguttaceae bacterium | reverse complement strand
GAAAACCGGTTTTCTTTAAATCTACAAGTTTATCGAACGGTTCATCGTAATCGGCGTTTAGTAACCGTCGGAAAAAATTCAAGCCTTCAGTCTCGGGAATCTCACAATCCGGCGCTGTTAAAAAACTTTGCCAAAAAGCCCTTTCCGGGCCTTGTTCGCTCCCGCCGAAAAGCGTCCAACCCACGCGTCCTTTGTCGTCCTGAGTGCGCGACAATGCAAGCGGTGCGATGATTACATATCTTTCATGGGAAAGCTTGCCGGCATGTTGGGCAAGTTCCGGTGGCCAAAACGGATTGCCCTCGAGCTTTGCCTTGGAAATGCCGTGCGCGGAACGGCCATTTCCCAAATGCGCCGCAACTGTGACAAGTTCATCGCCAAGATGCAGTAATCCCGGCCGGAGTTCATATTCTTCTTCATATTCCGTAATGCACCATCCCGCGGGATCATCGGGGCGGAATAAGATTGGATTAATTGCCCCATAGGGTTTGCGTCCCAAGCGCGGGGGCGGCATGAACTCGGAATAGGCGACAATCGGAAATTTGCCGGGCCCGTGAAACCACGGAGCGCCGGCCATCAGTTGTTTCCAACCCGTTCGGCTCATAGTTCTTCCTCTAACATAGAGATCATGGCAACCCCGGGTGTATTCACCCGGGGCTAAGAGCTTATCCTAAAATCATCCTGAGCGTAGCGAAGGATCTTGGTTGCAGCTTCATATTACCCATTTTTGCCATTGTATTCCTTGTAGATTCTTCGCTTCGCTCAGAATGACGAATTCTGTTTTGGGATAGGCTCTAAATATGTTCGCAAACGGCACACGGCGGGTGCCTGCTACTTTCCATGAATTATTGCTTATTATCCCTAAAAGCCAGGGCGGCGGTAGGGCAGGCGGCCACGCATTGGGCGGCGGCGCGGGTAAGGGCGTCGTTGAGATGCCGATCCAGCGGCACGGCCACGCGGACGTTGAAGCCCCGGCCCACGAACGTCAGGCCCAGCGATTCACCTGCCGCGGCGGCAATCTGGATGCACAAGCCGCAATCAATGCATTTGCCCGGCTCGAAAATCACGTCGGCATGATGAGCGTCCTGCTCGAACTGCCTTCGCTGGCCCTTGTAGTGCCTGGGATCGGCGCCATATAGATCGGCGTATTTGCGGAGTTTACAGGTATGCACACCGCGGCAATCACAATGCAAACACCGCGCGGCCTGAATGGTTGCTTCATCCGCGTCAAAACCGGGTCCCTTTCCGGCGGCCGGATCTTGCCTTGCTTCCATCACGGCCCCGACGGTAAATCGTTGAAGTTCTTCCTTGTCCATAAGGCCGATCTTTGTGGTAAACGGTTTAGCAGGACCTAAGACAATCTGCCCGCGAAGATACTGGTCGATGGATACGGCCGCTTCCTTGCCGTCGGCAACGCTGCGGACCACAAGCCCTTTTAAACGGATGGCGTTTCCGGCGGCAAACAAATTGGGCAATTGGGTTTGATAGGTATGGGCGACTTCGATTCCCCGTGGCGTGGTCTTCAGATCCCAGGCGCTAGCCTGTTCCAGGGCTGTCGCGCCGCATGCAATCAACACCGCATCGTGGAAATTTACTAATTTCTGAAACGATTCGCCCGGACCGATGCGATTTTGCATTTCCCAGCGTCCGCCCAGCCGGATAATTTGCGCGATTTCGGCGGCGAGCAAGTCGCGGGGCAGTTCCTTGGCGGTTGTTTCATCCCACAAACGTCCGCCGGGTTCTTGATTTTCGTCAAAAACAGTACAGGAATGGCCGGACTGGGCCAGATAATAGGCGGCCGCCAGCCCGGTCGGCCCCGCGCCGATAATGGCCACTTTTTTCCCCGAGTCCGGCAGGCAGGGCGGCATATACGGATCGCCCGAGGCCAAATCCACGTCGGCCACGTATCGTTTCAAAAGGCAGATGGCCACCGCGGCATCCAGGGCATGGCGGCGGCAGATTTTTTCGCACGGGGCCGGACAGATTCGGCCCAACACGGCCGGCAAGGCGATGTCGCGCTTCACCGTGGCAATCGCCCCGCGCATATCGCCCGACGATATTTGCCGCAGCATTTGCGGAATATCCATCTCCGCCGGACAGGCGAGATAACAGGGAGCAACGCAATCGCCGAGATGGTCGCTTAACAGCAATTCCAACGATTTTCGCCGGGCCGAGCGGATTTCGGGCGTTTCGCTTTCGACCTTCGCCCCTTCTTCCGCTAGCGTGGCGCACGAAGGAACAAGCCGTCCGTTGCCATTCACCTTCACCAAACAGCACAGGCACGAAGTCGAAGGCTCGCAGCCTTCGAGAAAGCATAGCGCGGGAATGTCGATCCCAAGCTTGCGCGCGGCATCGAGGATCGTCGCCCCCGGCGGAACTTCCACTTCGCGTTGGTCGATTGTGAGTTTGGGCATGGAAAAGGGTTCAGCGGTCAGGGTTCAGAGTATGTGGTTTGGGATTCAGGGTATGGGGTTTGGATTTTAGAATTCAGGATATGGGATCGCAAAACCGCACGCGATTCCATTTTGACATTCATCATTCAACATTCAGCATTTTTTTCATCCTTCATCCTTCATTTTACTCCGCCACCACGGCTTTTACAGGACATATCTGGCGGCAGGTGTCGCAGCGGGTGCACTTTTCCTGATCGATGGAATGTTTTTCGTAAGGGGTCATGGGAATTGCATCGACCGGACAATGTTGGGCGCAGAGCGTGCAACCGATGCAGTCGTCGGTAATGCGGTAGGCAATCAAGTCTATGCACCTCCCGGCCGGGCAGCGTCCGGCGAGGTGGGCTTCGTATTCGTCGCGAAAATAATGGAGCGTGGATAACACCGGATTGGGCGCGGTCCGACCCAGACCGCAGATGCTGCCCGCGCTTATCGTGACGGCAAGGTCGTGCAGCTCTTTCAGGTCCTCTTTTTTGCCTTTGCCGGTTGTGATGCGGTCGAGGATATCGAGCATACGCCGGGTGCCGACGCGGCAGAGCGTGCACTTGCCGCAAGATTGATCCTGGGTGAAACGGAGGAAGTATCGGGCGATATCGACCATGCAATCCAAATCGTCCAGCACGACCAGCCCGCCCGAGCCCATGATCGCGCCGACCTCGGCCAAGGCTTCGTAGTCGATGCGGGTATCGGCCAAGGAAGCGGGGATGCAGCCGCCCGACGGACCGCCGACTTGCACCGCCTTGAATACCCGGTCGCCGGCCACGCCGCCGCCGACCTCCTCCACCACTTCCCGGATGGTAATCCCCATGGGCACTTCGATCAGTCCGCCGCGGCGAACTTTTCCGGCTAGGGCGAAGACCTTCGTGCCTTTGCTCGAGTTGGTTCCCAGTTTGGCGAACTCGGCGGCCCCATGACGCATGATCCAGGGCACCAGGGCGTATGTTTCGACGTTGTTTACCAACGTGGGTTTTCCCCACAATCCGCTCTCGGCCGGGAAGGGTGGGCGCAAGCGCGGCATGCCGCGACGGCCTTCGATCGACGCCAAAAGCGCCGTTTCCTCACCGCAGACAAAAGCGCCGGCGCCTTCTTTTATCGCTAAATGCAGGCGGAATTTGCTGCCTGATACATTATCACTCAGGATTCCATGTTGGCGGCAATGCTCTATTGCCTCGGCAATCCGCTTGACGGCCAGGGGATATTCGGCGCGAATGTAAAACAGGCCTTCGTTTGCGCCCACGGCCAAGGCGGCAATCGCCATGCCTTCGATGATGCGGTACGGGAATGATTCCAGCAGCATGCGGTCCATGAACGCACCCGGGTCGCCTTCGTCGCCGTTGCAGATAACGTATTTGGTATCGGCTTGTGCTTCCCGGACCTTGGCCCATTTTGTGCCCGTTGAAAAGCCCGCCCCGCCGCGGCCGCGCAAGCCGCTGGTTTGAATTTCATTTATTATCAGTTCGGGCGGCAATTCATCCAGGCAGCGACGCAAAGCACTGAATCCTCCGTGGCGCATGTATTCGTCGAGATTCGTCGGATCGATCTGGCCGCAGTATTCGGTGGCCACGTGTTTTTGCCGGCCCAGAAAAGCGCAGACCGGCGGATCGCGAACGTCTATGGTGTGACTGCCAATTGTGTCGCCTTTCTCGTCGTTTGCGAGCCGGTCCAGCCAATGCGTCGCGGCGTAGATCAATCTGCGCCTTAGTCCCTTGGGCTTGAAGTGTTTCAGGACGATGTCCGCGGCGTCATCGGCGGCAACCCGGGAAAAGAGTTTTGTGCCTCCGCCCGGCGCCACAATTTCGACC
>JBEKSO010000395.1:0-4257 GCA_049516935.1 Thermoguttaceae bacterium | reverse complement strand
AATCGAACCTGGACCTGTGCCCAAGGTATTGTCAGAGGTGGAGGTGGCCCATGCGGTAATCCAGTTGTTACTGCTCCCTGCGTAGCAACCCTCGTAGTCGGCACCGGATTGAGAGTAGTATAAGCGGATACCGCTGGCAACGGGCCCCGGACCCTGCATGCCGAAGTTACCCGACCCCATGGTGAGCCGCCCGGCGGTCGCATTGATTGTTCCGTTCAACCAAACGGGCTCTGTGGAACTCGAAAAGCTCTCCCCAGGCCGACTAATGGTTATGCTGACGCCAGTAATATGACTTGTGGTCCACCCTTCGACGACTGGATCCCATTCTGGGGTGAAGGTGCCCAGTGTGCCATCGGTGATGATTGAGCCAAATAATGTCCAAGAGTCGCCATCCCTGGTCTGCGACAGCGGATAATTGCGGATGGTGTAGGTAATGGCGTCGGCGACGGGAGCGAACGTCAGAAAGGCAGCCAATACCATGAGGTGGGCGGTGGGCCATGTGGAACGGAAATGCGAGAGCTTTGCCATTGTCTTACCTCGGGATTGGAGTAGAGTCCTTAAACCGAAAAACACACCCAACTCAAGAACGGCCCGCGGCAAGGCAATAATGCCTTATACGGCGAGCAACGGCGGCTAGGTATTTAAGCGCTGCCTCTCTGGAAGAGAGCGGATCAAAGAAATCAATTATTGGTGAGCCTATCACAAAACGATGCGAATGTCAAAATAATTCCTGTAAATAAGCATATATATGTTTCTTTAATAGATAATGATTACTTATGCGCATATCTATAGTATGCGGATTGACGCCCCTTCAGGCTCTTCCTTTCTTATATGTACCCTACTTGCATTTTTGCACCTAAAACCGGAAGAGCAGTCTGCAATTAACGGATCGCCACCCACACACCATATGATGGCAGTATCCGTACAACGCCAGCCCGCATCGCTTGCCGCATGTGATAGCAGGCATGTGACATATCGGGCGTATCGATATATTTTGTGAAGTCGGCAAAGTGCAGGGGCGTTTTCGACTGTCGAGCAAGCTCGCCGATCTCACGCCGAGGGTCCGGGCGAATGCGACGATGAAAAATCATATCGCTGGCGCAATAAAAACCCCTCGTGTATTCACGGGGGGCTAAATAATTTATCGGGGGACAAATAATTCGATATACAAATTATTTATGCGTTCTTTTTGGCGAAGTCTAGCATGAAATCGCGCAGTTGTTTTACGCCTTCGACCGGCATGGCGTTGTAGATCGAGGCTCGGCAGCCGCCGACCGAACGGTGGCCTTTTAATTCGCACAGTCCTTGTGCCGTCGCCTGCTTGAGGAACGGTTCTTCCAATTCCGTTTTGGCCAGTTTGAAGGGCACGTTCATGATCGAGCGGCAATCGGGCTCGGCATGGGGCATGTAAAAGCCCTTCGATTGCTCGATGGCATCGTACAGCATCTTGGCTTTTTGCTTGTTGATTTCGGCCATCTTGGCCAATCCGCCTATTGTGTTCAAAAGCCAGTCGGTAACCAGTTTCACCATGTAGATGGCGAACGTGGGCGGGGTGTTCAGCAGCGATTTGCCTTCGGCGAATACCTTATAGCTTAAAAGCGAGGGCAGATCGACCGGCGATTTGGCCACCAGATCGTCGCGAATTATAACCATGGTTACGCCCGCCGGCCCAAGGTTCTTTTGGGCGCAGGCGAAAATAAGGCCGTATTTCTGGACGGGAATGGGCCGCGATAGAATGTCGGAAGAGGAGTCGCACACCAATGGCACGTTGCCTACGTCCGGTTCGGTCTGATACTGCACGCCTTGGATGGTCTCGTTCGATGTCATGTAAACGTAGGCGGCGTCCGGATCGATCTTCAATTCCGATTGCTTGGGCACGCGGTTGAAATTTGTGGGCTTGCCGTCCCAGATGGCCTTGGCGTTGCCTTGAGTTTTGGCCTCGTCGAATGCCTTTTTGCTCCAGGTCCCGTTGACGATGTAATCGGCCGGCTTGCCCGTGCCGCGCAGCAGATTCATGGGGATCATGCCGAATTGCAGCACCGCCCCGCCTTGCATAAACAGCACGCGATAGTTGTCGGGAACGGCCAGCAGGGTGCGGATATTGGCTTCGGCCTGGGTGATGATCTTGTCGAAGGCCTTGGAGCGGTGGCTGGTTTCCAGAATCGAACAGCCCGCGCCCGGCAGGGCCACTAAATCGCGCTGGGCCTCTTCCAAGGCCGGCAAAGGCAAAACGGCGGGGCCGGGAGAAAAATTATATACGCGCTTTTCCATAAAAACTGCTCCTCAGTAGGGTAAATGTGACAAAATTGGGAATGAATTAGTGTACCGAAAAACGTGTGCTTGTCCAGCAGGGTTACGTTTATGACAATCGAAATAGATTGAGGGTTCGATGGGCACAAGGGGAATTGACGAGCAGGGAAGGGCTATCTATATTCGATAGATTGCATTATTTCCCACTAAATATGAGGGTATCTTACCGTGCCGACCGGCGTTCCAGGTAAACAAAGTTTCGTCCGCACAGTACTTGGCGACATATGGGCACAAGAGGTGGGGTTTACGCACTGTCACGAACACCTCTTCATCCTTCCAGGCCGCAGCCAGGAAGTCGATCCCGGGTTCCTTCTCGACGATTTGGATAAAACCACGGCCGAACTGAGCCTGTTTTATGCGGCCGACGGCCGGACCGTGGTCGATGCCCAGGGCATCGGCCAGGAACGCGCACCCAAGCTGCTGCAACTGGCTTCCCAGCGGTCGAAGGTGAATATTATTGCCAGCACGGGTTTTCACCGCGGGGCTTTTTATGCTCCCGATCATTTCCGCTATCACGAGTCGGTCGAGGCCATGGCCCAGCGGATGATCGATGAAATCAACATTGGCATGGCAATTTATGCCGGCTCGGATATTGTGGAGCGAACCAACATCCGAGCGGGCCTGATAAAGTTCGCCGCGGATTACCACGTGATCAACGATAACGCCCGAAAAGTTGCCGAGGCAGTTGCCGCGGCCCATCTTGCCACCGGCGCGCCGATCCTTACACACTGCGAGCGGGGCACATGCGCCCTGGAACAGGTGCAATTATTCTCCAAATTGGGGGTCCATCCATCGTGCTTGTTAATCAGCCACTTGGATCGAAACCTCGACCGCTACGTACACGAGGACGTCGCCCATACCGGCGCATTCCTGGTTTACGACGGCATATCCCGGGTGGAAATTCATTCCGACATGGAAATTATCGAACTCATCCGCCGCATGATGGAAGAAGGATACGGCCGGCAAATTCTTCTAGGCATGGACATGGGGCGGCGCTCGATGTGGAAATCCTACGGCGGCGGGCCGGGCATGACATATATCGGCAACGTTTTCCTCGTAAAACTGCGGAGGGCTGGTTTGACCTACGAACCCATCGAAGCCTTTACCAACCGCAATCCGACCGACGCCTTTGCCTTCCGCAAGTACCCATAATTTATTTAGCCCCCGGTGAATACACCGGGGGTTAACCTGAGCATCATTTGCTCGAATGTTTTATATTGCAAATTGACAATTGCAAATATCAAATTGCAAATTGAGCAATGATAACACATGAAGTTTGGCGCACTTCAAGGCATTCATGCTTGTTCAATTTGAAATTTGCAATTTGCATTTTACAATTTGCAATAATTATTAAAAACGATTTTTATTGATTATTCGCGGAGTATCCCATGCCCGAGAACATCCTCGATTTTCGCAGCGATACGGTAACCCGGCCCACCCCGGGCATGCGGGCGGCAATGGCCTCGGCCGAAGTCGGCGACGACGTTTTCGGCGACGATCCCACGGTCAACCGTTTGCAGCGGGTAATTGCCGAACGGCTGGGCAAGGAGGCGGCCGTTTTTGTGGCCTCAGGCACGATGTCGAACCTCATCGGCGTGCGCGTGCATTGCAAACCGGGCGACGAATTGATCTGCGAGGCGGGATGCCACATTTATAATTTCGAACAGGGCGGCTATGCCCAAATCAACGGCATTTCGGCCCGGCCGGTGCAGGGCGAAAACGGAGTGATGAAGCCCGATCAACTGGTCGATCTGATCCGTCCCGCAAACGCCCATTACGTGCGCACCCGGCTGGTGACGCTGGAAAACACCCACAACCGGGGCGGGGGAAAAATCCAGCCTTACAGCATTGTCGAAGACATCTGCCGCTGGGCACGCGCACATGGCTTAAGGACCCATCTGGACGGGGCAAGGCTTTTTAACGCGGTGGTGGCCACACGCATTGAAG
>JBEKSO010000394.1:0-7352 GCA_049516935.1 Thermoguttaceae bacterium | reverse complement strand
CATCAAAACCAAGACGTTGACCACCTTCACCCGCCAGTTGTCGATATTGCAGGACGCGGGCTTGCCCATATTGCGGAGCCTGAAGATTCTCCAGGAGCAATCGCCGCCCGGGGCCATGAAAAACGCCCTGATCGACGTTTGCGACGAGATCGAAAGCGGGGCCACGCTATCCGAGGCCATGGCCAAGGTACCCAAGGCATTCAACCGGCTATATGTAAACATGATCAAGGCCGGCGAGGCGGGTGGGGCGTTGGAAATCATTCTCCAGCGTCTGGCCGAGTTCCAGGAACGGTCGGAATCGTTGAAGCGCAAGGTCAAGGGCGCAATGGTTTACCCCATCACGGTGGTGATTTTCGCGTCGGGCATTTTAGCATTCATCATGATTAAGATCGTGCCCTCCTTCGAGAAAATCTTCAGGGACTTTAAAACCGATTTGCCGACCGTTACCAAGATTCTCATGGGCACATCAAAATACACGATCCAGTTCTGGTACCTTTTGCCGGGCATTCCCATCGCCATTTGGTTATTGGTAAAACTGGTGCGGAGATTCCAGGCGGGCCGTCAGGGATGGGATCTGTTCATACTGAAAATACCCGTGTTCGGCCCGTTGATCGAAAAGAACATCGTGGCCAGGACCATGCGCACGCTGGGCACGCTGGTGGCCAGCGGCGTGCCCATCCTCGAAGCCTTGCACATAACAAAGGAAACCGCGGGCAACGGCGTGTTTGAAAATATGTTCCAAAAGGTCTACGAATCGATACGCGAAGGCGAATCGATTTCCAAACCGATGAAGGAGCATTCCAAGCCGGGATTCAACGTCGTGTCCTTGTTGTTCTGGTTTTTTTTTATCGCCGGGCCGATCGGCGTGCTGTTGTATCTTACGCGCATGAATAAGCGCATCGTCGACGACATGGTGGTGAACATGGTCGACGTGGGCGAAGAAACGGGCGAACTGGATACCATGCTCTACAAGGTGGCCGATACCTACGACGAAGAAGTCGCAGTGCTGACCGAAAGCCTCATGAGCTTGATGGAACCGCTGCTTATTATCGTGCTGGGCGGAATGGTGGGCTTTATCGTCATCGCCATTTTCATGCCGCTGATCTCTTTGATTACAAAACTCTCCGGAGGCAAATGAGAAAGGAAGGATGAGGGATGAGGGAAAAAAAGACAGGAGACGGTGGGGCAGGTGACGGAAAAACTGATTACTGAAGACTGAAAACTGATAAAGGGCAAGGTTGGTTTCGTATGGCGCTGTGCGCACCAAGGCAGACGGATCTGGTTACAACTTACACAATAATACTGCCCGGAGAAACCACCATGAATATAAAATGCCCTAATAGATGTCGGAGGTTAGAGACGAGGGTTCAGGGTTCAGGTGGCGAGATTGCAAATTGCAAATTGCAAATTGCAAATTGCAAATTGGCAAATTCATCCCTCATCCCTCATCCCTCATCCCTCATTCCTCATCCTTCATTCTTAAGCATTCGGCATTCAGCATTCACGCTGATCGAGTTGCTGGCGACGATCACGATCATCAGCATATTGGCGGCCATATCGTTGGGCGCGCTCCACTACGCCCGCCAATCAACCGCCGAAGGGAAAACCAAGGCCACCATCGCCAAACTCAACGCGCTGGTGATGCAACGGTACGAATCGTACGCGACGCGGCGCGTGCCGATCGACTTAAGCAGTTTGATAGCCAGTAAAACCATAACGGTAAAACAAGCGGCGCAATACCGCTATCTGGCCCTGCTGGATTTGATGCGCATGGAAATGCCGGAAAGAACGTATGATATTTCAAACGGCCCGCTTGGAATATTTCAACCTACTAATCCTTGGACGGCCCGGCCAGCTCTCAGCCAGATGTACCTGCAAAAATACAACAATTCCGCTCCCGTTGATAATTGCTGTCCCGCAAAATATTTATATATGTGGATCAGCATGGCCTATCCGGAGGCCATGTCGCAATTCGGCGAAAATGAAATCAAGGATCTTGACGGCGACCATTGGCCGGTTTTTGTCGACGGGTGGGGAAATCCGATCATGTTTCTGCGCTGGGCGCCGGGGTTTCTGCCCCCTGATTCTGAAATCCAAAGCGGCGATCCGGTCAACGATCACGACCCGTTCGATTCGCGGCGGACGTGTCCCGCCAATTATCGCTTAATTCCCCTTGTTTATTCCGCCGGTCCGGACCAGGCGGGACATGACGTAAATAACGATCCAAAATTCGGTATTATTAGAGGCGGGATGATAAATAACAAAGATATTACTAATTATTATAGTGTTGATCCCACCATCAATACTTTGGATGAATTAAATCCTTATTTTAAAATACCGACCGCAAACGGAGACAAATTAATTGGATCAGTAACCGATACTACTGATCCCGATCCAGGAAAAAATCATTTCGACAACATCCACAATCATCGCATCGAGCAGCAGTAGCATGCCATACCCTAGCGGACACAAGACGAATAGTGCGGATGGCAGCCGGCGGTCAACGACCGCCGGAAGGCGGCCGGCGCACAGGGTCCAGGGTTCAGAGTTCAGGGTTATGGATTCGGGGGGATCAATTGCAAATTGCAAACTGCAAACTGCAAATTGCAAATTGGGGACGGCGCGGCCCTCACCACTTGCGGCGCATAAAGCCACGGCCAGACCCCCGGTGTATTCACCGGGGGCTAAATATGCTTTGGATTGCGGGCATCGCGAAAGCACAAGCGGTTTTGTGCGAAATTCATCATTCATCATTCATCATTCATCATTCCGCCGCGGCGTGACGCTGGTGGAGATGCTGATCGTGATTTCCATTATTGTGATCTTGACGGTTGCGTCGCTTAAGCTCGTTGCGCCCGCCGACGAGCGCCGCGTGCGCGAGGCCGCCCGGGCGGTGAACGTTTACATATCGTCGGCGCGGAATCGGGCGATTGAAATCGGCCGGCCCTGCGGCGTAATTTTCCGCCGCGCAAATGCCGGCAATTTTCCCACCGCTTCGACCGTGCTGGACCAATGCGAAGTGCCGCCGACATACGCCGGCGACACGACGGACGCCGTTGTTAAAGTGCAAGATTGGACATACAGGTCTGACGCGGCCCTATTGGGACAATGATACGAGCAAACCGCCGCCCATATTAAGGACGCGGGTGTTAAAGGTTTGGGTTCGCAGCGGCGATTTTTCCAATAATGTCGTTCGCCGGGGAGATTTAGTCCAGTTGGGAGGGCAAGGACCTTATTATACGATTGTAGAAGATCCCGGCGGCGGGCCGAATTTCCGGCGCACCGTGCCTGCATCACCTTCCATGCCCCCGACTACACCGCCGTTTCCCCTGGATTTTCCGCTGGATCAAAACGGAAGTGAATATATCGACTTCAGCAAGGGTGTTGATAATTCAACTCCACTCGATGGCTGGGTCGATAATTACGTTCTCACGCTCGCCATGGATGCGAATATGCTCCAGGCATCGCCATGGCCGGCATTTGTAAGCGGTGGAATTTCCAATCCGATGTCTTTCAAGATTATGCGCCAGCCGGTGAAATCGTCGGCTGCGCCATTGCAACTGCCCGCCGGGTCGGTGGTGGATTTGGATTTTTCGGGCACGGATTATCAGACGTTTTATCAACCAGCTCCTACTCCGCCAAATATATATAATGACGTGAAGATAATTTTTTCACCCAACGGCTCGGTGGAAGGCTATTACTGGAATAACCAGCCCTACCCTGCCCTGGGGCCCATATTCATGCTCATCGGCAGCCGGTCTCGGGTGCGGGATTTTGTTAACCAACCGCTTCTGTCAACTCCCAATCTGAATGATTTGCCCAACTGGGCCGATCTGTCGAGCGTATGGGTCACGATCAATTATCAAACAGGCATGGCCGTGAGCGACGAAAATAGTGCCATCAATTTGCATGTCCCCGCATTGAAATGGAATGATGCGACTACGTGGGGCCCGTTTATTTTCCAATCCCGCAATTACGCCCGGCAGCCGCAAAACATGGGGGGGCGGTAAGATGAAAAGGGTTCAGGGTTCAGGGTTCAGGGTTCAGGATTCGAGGTGGGGGATTGCAAATTGCAAATTGCAAATTGCAAATTACAAATTGCGGATTGCGCGACCCTCACCCCTTACCCCTCTCCCAAAGGGAGAGGGGAGAGTGGTTTTCGGGCAGCGCGAAACCGCAAGCGGATTCATATATCATTCATCATTCATCAATCATCATTCATCATTTAGCATTCATCCTTCCCGTTTTCATCCTTCCCGCCGCGGTCTCAGTTTGTTGGAGGTGCTGTTCGCGATCGGAATCCTGTTGTTCGGTCTTTTGGGCGTGGCGGCTTTGATACCGCTGGGCCAGTTGGCGTTATGGGAAACAGCCAAGGCCGACCGGTGCGGGGCATGCGGCCGGGCCGCTTTGCGCGAGATCCAAGTCAGCCGCCTGCTCGATTTCCGCTACTGGTATTGGACGGGGCAAAACCTAAGCTCGACAATAGCCGGGAAATATTGGGGTTATTATAATCCTCCATTCAATGCATCTAATTTAATTCCCGATGATTTCGCAATAGTCAGCGGATGTTATGATTCCATGCCGTTTGTGATCGATCCCTTGGGCCGGAAAAATGGATTGTCCGAGATGTTCGGGAAAATCCCCATAGCGCAAAATATATATATCTTTTTGCCCCGCCGGACGCTGCGCACGCTGCCGCTGGCGCCCGGGGTCGTCCCCCAGCAGCCGATCAATGAACAATTATTCTTCTGGTCGGACGACCTGCCGTTTGACGCCCCGAAGAATTCTACAAGCCGGCCGAAGTTGGTATCGACGACGAGCCAGGGCGATTATTCCTGGTTTTTCACGGTCGTGCCGGTGGCGACGGAGATGGCGCTTCCGGTGGCTTCGCGGCGGCTGTTTAACGTGTCGGCGGCGGTGTGTTATAAGCGGAATTTCCAAATTTTTTACGATCCAAATAATTTATATGCAAATAGTCCAACTACAAACACTTTAGACGGCGAACATACTGCCCATATCAGTGCAAACACCGCAACCACCACCGGATTTCCCGGCATGGGCATCGGCGGCGGCACGGTCCAATTGGATGCGGGAAGCAAAGTGAACGTCAAGGAAAACCAATGGGTGATGCTGTATCATCTGCATGTAGATAATACCGGCAGTCCGATATCGGGATATCCGCAAATGAATCGCTGCAACTGGTACCGCGTGGTGGGCGTGGGCGGAAACACACTGAGTCTCAATGGTCCCGACTGGGATTATAACCTGGACGCCGTGCTGGTCGTGGTTCCCGGCGTAATCGGCGTATATAACAGCACCATGGAATTGGATTGGGATCCGCTTTGGACGAAATAAAAAGATTGACAAAGGGCGAAGGACAAAGGCGAGGAAAAGGACAATTGCGATGATTAAAATGGACAGTAAGCAGGGTTCAGGGTTCAAGGTTCAGGGTTCAGGATTTAGCGGTCGGCAAAATTCATCAATTAACAATCATCCTTCATCCTTCATCCCTCATCTCTCATCCTTCATCCCTCATCCTTCATCCTTCATCCTTCATCCCATGCAAAAACCGGGCAATAAATTGCCCGGCCCTCACCGGGGCGTTCTGTTGTTGCTGGTGCTGGCTTTATTGGCGCTGTTCGCCCTGGTGGCCGTGGCCTTTGTGATCATCTCGGGCCAATCGCAGCGGAGCGCGAAGATAATGCAGCGCGTGGACCAGACGCTGGAGGAGCCGCAAAAACTACTGAACGAAGCCATGATGCAAGTCGCCCGCGGACCGAGCAATCGCGTTTCCGTTCTGGGCCCGCACAGTCTGCTGGAGGATATGTATGGGAACAATTACATAGTAGCTCATATTACTGGATTCTCGGCGGTTGCCGGGGGACAGTTAATTGAATTCACTTATCAAGTTTCTTCCGATAACACGAGGAATCCGCCAAATTGGATTACGGATCCCAATCCTCAATACCGGCTTGGATGCGTGCTGATGTTCTTGGATTCCCCGCTTATGGGCGAGAGCGCGCGGATAGTGGGCATGAATCCGAGCAGCGGAAATTATCAATTGCTGGCGACCGGGCCGGTTTCGGCGGGGAGAATAACGTCCGGCACGCAAGTTTTAATCAACGGCGCGCCCTTCAGCGGCACGGGTTTTGGATTTAACCCGGCCACGGGCAAACTCGATGCCTGGGACCCCACGGGGCCGGCGCCGGATCCTGCCAATCCCACTATCCAGCCTTGGCCGTACGCCCTATTGCCCAATCCGTCGAGCACGGCGTTTACGCCGAATATAGGCCTGCCATACAATGTCAATTATACGGACCCGGCCGGACCGGGCGGGGCAAATGAAGACTACGACGCCGCCGATTTCCAAAACTTGCTTTTGGCGACGCCCATATTGCCGTCCGTAGGCGGGCCGAAAAATATCCCATCTTTGCACCGCCCGGCTCTGGTCAATTATTGGAATACCACGAGGACGTCCGATTGGAACAATCCCAATCCCAATGTTCAAAAGCTGTTGCACAGAAAAGTTATATTAAGACCGACACAGTTAGATCATCCCGATTTCAGCGGCAGCAATCCGCAGGTTACTCCTGCAACCCCCTGGAATCCCGTTAATGGCCCCTGGGACGTGGACAACGACGGCGACGGGGCGGCCGACAGCATTTGGGTCGATCTTGGCCTGCCGGTGCGGGCGACAAAAGACGGCAAACTATACAAGCCGTTGTTCGCCATCCTGTGCATGGACATGGACGGGCGGCTGAACCTGAACGCCCACGGAGATCTGGCGCAAACGCTTGCGGGTTATTACCCTCCGGCCGGCACTCCGCCCGATCCGACATTTCCCGATAATTACTTTGCCACACATACTTCCCTGCCGACCACGCGCGGGCGAGGGTTTGGGCCCGCCGACATCAATCTCTATTATTCTTTGTATAGCGGCACTATTCCAGATCCCGCTAATGATTCCACTGGTCGCACACTTTATCAGCAACTTCTCTCCGGCAATTCAGTATTGGGAATTGAGGGGCGTTACGGATCGGACGGCGTGCCGGGTTCTTTGGGAACGCCGTATTTCTCCGATATTGCCTCGCCTCTGCTTACGATTGATCACACTCAGCGGGCGTACAACGATTATTTAAGCGCAAATCGTTGGTTCGAATTCGACGGCGTATATAGTAATTCTTTCACCCAGCAGCCGGCGATTGGCATGCAGCCCGTTCCCCCTCTCTCTCCTCCCAAATTTTTCAGGGTCAATAGCGAGCTGCCCGATCCGGAAGGGAAAGGCGTATTGGGAGTCGATCCGGCCGGGCGGCCCATATTGCAGAGCCTGTGGGGGAGCAATTTCCTGGACA
>JBEKSO010000393.1:0-4262 GCA_049516935.1 Thermoguttaceae bacterium | reverse complement strand
GCTGCAAAAAGGCGGCACGCTGTCTTTGGCGGGCATCTACATGACGCCCATCCCCGCCTTGGATTACCAGCGGTATGTATTTTACGAGCGCGACATCCACTCGGTGACATGCAATACCCGCGCCGACGGCCGCGAACTGTTGGCCGAAGCGGCTACCATCCCCATCCATCCCCACACAACAGTTTATCCGCTGGCAGACGCCAACCGCGCGCTTATCGACCTGAAGCAGGACAGGATAAGCGGCACGGGCGTGTTGTCGATCGAATAAATATTGCAAATTGCAAATTGAAAAATGCAAAATGCAAATTGCAGCCGGATAAAACCTCTTCAAGGCGGTCGCGGAATCTATTATTTGATTCTACTTCTGATTTCGTGCGAAATGCCGCCCCATACCTCTTCCGGTTTAAAAAGCAAGGTGTCCAAGAGTCGCAAAAGCAAGATATCAAACGCCTTGGGGTGTTGCCTGATATTTTCTATCTATAGTTAATGCAGACAGTTAATGGTGGGACGTAATATCAGGTCCCTATCATTCTCACATTATTAAAAAAGGAGAGCGGTGATGCATGCGTTCGCATTTTTGGGTGTGATGATTGTTTCAGTGGCAATGATGTCGCTTTTAGGCCAGTTGCAGGCGGCCGATTTGAAGGCCGGCGACGCGGCCCCGGATTTCAAACTGCCCGGCAGCGATGGCAAGACGTACAGCCTGGCCGATTTTCGCGGCAAGCAGGCGGTAGTTCTGGCCTGGTTTCCCAAGGCTTTTACGCCCGGCTGCACAAACGAGTGCAAGGCCTTTGCCGCCGGGGGCCCCGGCCTGCGCAAGTTCGACGTGGCCTACTTCACCGCCAGCGTCGATCCGCCGGATAAGAATAAAAAATTCGCCGAGTCGGTGGGGGCCGATTATCCCATTCTCAGCGACGCGGACGGCAAAATCGCTCGGGCATACGGCGTGACCGGCGCTGTGCAAAAATTTGCCAGCCGCTGGACCTTCTACATCGGCCCGGACGGCAAAATCCTCTACATCGACAAGGACGTGAACACAAAAACCCACGCCGAAGACGTGGCGAAAAAACTCAAAGAACTGGGCGTGTCGGAAAAAAAATAATATTAGGGATTACGGATTGGGGATTGAGGATGTAAAGCCGCGACCAGTGGTCGCGGTTCGGCTGCGGGCAAAGGCCGCGATCCATGGATTAGAGGGATGCGCAATGCAACGATAGCTATCATTTCGCGGCGATTGAGAACCAAAAACTGAACCGAGCGGGAGGTTCTTGACTTATAGCAACCGTGGTCGTAAACTCAGATCAATGGGAAATTGGGTATTCACTAACTTAGCTTTTGTTAGTTAGTGCCATGGCAGAGCAACGTCAAGACACCAAGCTGGAATCCGAGGGTGCTGAGTTCCTTGTCCTCGGCAACCTATTAATCGAGGGCATATCCTGCTTTAAAGCATACGTAAACTTCCCCGGCTACGATCTTGTCGCCGTCAATCCAGACAATTCACGTACAGCCCGCATTCAAGTGAAAAGTAGATGGGCAACCAACTACGATCGCAGTTTTCCGATCAAGAATTTCGATTGTGAATTTGTGGTTCACGTCGCGTTAAATCGAGGCTATCGCTTCGGCAAGACTCCGAAGAACGGCGAAACGGGAATCAAGGACCCTATCTTCTACATTTTCCCAACAGCCGTTGTTAGGGAAGCTCAAAATGCCGAGGACAAGTGGGGCAAAGTCACGATAACCAATATTCCAGATTTCGAGGGCTACCGGAACAACTGGGGTCTCATTGCCCGCCACCTTGGGATGCAAGTTCAATCTAATTCTGCAAATGAGAAACTTGGTTTGGAAGCATTAATTGTCCGCGAAAACAGCAAAAAGCTTGCCGAATTGGGTGGAACGGAAAAAGAATTGGTTCAGGTATTTCGTCGAAAGATGTCGTTGAAGAAAAAATGACTGGCTGTAAGATCGGCGAAAACTTTAACTGGCCCACTTGCGCCCGGCGACTTTGAGCACTTCCTCGGCCATGCGCGTGGCCTCGGGCGGGGGCAACTCCGGATAAAAGGGCAAAAACACGATCTTGGCCAGTATTTCCTCGGCCGTCCGCGCTTTTTGTTCGGGCCGATCGGCAGGCGGCGGAACAACGCACAGACTTTGCCCCTGGGTGGCGTCGAACCCGGCCCGCGCCAGATGCTCGATCATCCCTCCCGGTTCATTTACCAGGACCGGAAAAACCCAATAAGTATGCGGCCGGTTTGCAGCGCCCGGGCAGAACACGTTTTCTCCCAGGAGTTCGGCCAGGTCTTGCCCTTTTTTCACATGCCGCTGCAATCGCCGGGAATTGAATCTTTTCAGGCGGCGTTTGAGGACCGCCAAGAGGGGCGTGCAAGGTTGTTGCCGGATTTGCTCGAAAAAGCCCTCGCCTGGAAAACCGCGGGCCGCCCGGTTTACCCAGCGGTCGTAGTCAAAATCCATGCTCATGCACATCCGCACGAAAAAAGCGCTGATCGGCCGGCTGGAAAGGGTTTTCAATATCCCATACTTCACCAAACGCTTACCGTAGCGCCAGCGGTTTTGTTTTGCATATCCGGCCTGGGCGGCGCGCATGCGGACAAGCAACTCCGGATCGCGAATCCTCAGTAAGGCCCCTCCCAGGGCAGTGCTGCTCTTGATGGTACCGAAACTGAACATGCTCGCGTCGGCTTCGGCATGGCCTTGATATCCGACGCCTGCGAAAGCCTGTGCGCAGTCTTCAAACACCAGGAGTTTTTTTTGCCCGGCCAGTTCCAGGATCGGTTCCAAGGCGATTCGGCCGCCGAACAGGTGCGCCACGAGTATGGCCCGGGTGGCCGGCGTTACGGCTCGCCGCCAATTTTCCATGCTGGGCGCCATTTGTTGCGGATCAAGATCGACCGGGACCGGCACAAGGCCATGATGCTCGATAATGCGGATCATGTCGGGAATGGTAATCGCCGAGACCAGCACCTCGCTTCCCTTAGGCAGGCCCAATTTGCCCAGCAAAAGATCGAATCCGCTGCGAACCGACAAGCAGGCCAGAATATGCTCGGGATTGGAAAAGATTCCTTGTGCAAATTCATCGATCCCCTCCTGTTTCAAAGGGGAGCAAACCCTGCAGACCCCGGTAAGCAGATCGGGCCAGCCGATGTCAAGTCTTTTTCGCGACCACATTTTTTGAGCCTTTGTTCGTTCCAGTGCATCAGGCGTTGAGCAGCCGCATTTATAATACTTTTCGGATATTTATTCAAGGTTAGTAAAATTGAGCGGCAAAACATAGGATTGGCTACCGGTATTTCCGCGAAAACGGCTGAATTAATGCTGTGTAAGGCGAAATACTCTCGCTCAAACTCCGCGATCTGTTTGCCAAACGGGTGGAGCAAGACGGCTACCTTGACATGGTCATCTTAATTGACTATAATTGTCATTGGAGGTGCCTTTGTATGAAAACCATGGCGATCAGTGTATTTAAGGCTCGGGCCTTACAAGTGTTGGATACGGTGTCAAAGACCAAGGAATCGGTAATAGTTACCAGGCGCGGCCGGCCGCTTGCCGAAGTTGTCCCTTTCCGCGGCGCAAAAGATAAACCGGCGCCGGGAAAGTTGGCCGCGACGCTGGTGTTCGAAAAAGACATTATCTCGCCGATCGGGCAGTCGGATTGGAGCGCCTGCAAATGAAGTATGTCCTGGATACGCACGCCTGGATCTGGTGGCATGTGCAACCCGAGAAACTTTCCCGCAAGGTAAGCGCCTTGATTGCCAACCTGAAACGCTACGAAGAACTTCTTTTATCCGTAATATCAGTTTGGGAGTTTTGCAAACTGCTGGAAAAGGGCCGTTTGGGCATATCCTGCGATCCGGAAGATTGGATATCGGTTGCGCTGGCTATGCCGAAGCTCCGGCTGGTTCAGCTCTCTCCGTCAATCGCATATCGCTCCACCACGCTCCCGCAGCCGTTTTCTTCCGATCCCGCCGATCAAATCATCGCGGCCACCGCCCGGGAGGAGAACGCAACAATTCTTACAAAGGACGAATTGATGCGCCGGTATCCTCACGTGCGGACGTTGTGGTAAATTATGGGGAATAGGCTTGTTTTTTCAGTCAAGCGGATGACGCCAGCGAAGCCCTGGATAATTGGCGAAACTGCGATCGTTGGTAATCCATTCACATCCTGATTCGATGGCAAGTGCCGCCAGATAGGCATCGGGAATTAGATTTCCCTGAGTATTGATCACTTTGCACAAATTCAGAAAA
>JBEKSO010000392.1:0-4267 GCA_049516935.1 Thermoguttaceae bacterium | reverse complement strand
TGCGCTTGGTAGCCATGCAAATTATCCCGCAGACAAACAGGATAGCGCTGACTATCAAGTAATGCGTCAGTCCGATGGGTTGCGTGAGCAGGTTCATTTAAGGGTTCAGGGTTCAGGGTTCAGTAAGTTTAGCCGCGAGCGGGCACCGACCGACGCTTGGTCGGGGAGCGCGTGAAGTATTTTCATCGCGAAACCGCAAGCGGTTTAAATTGTTCATTCATAATTCATCAATCATCATTCATCATTATTCCACTCGTCGTTTTGCCCGGGCCAAATATGCCGCACCAATGAGCACGACCAATAAGTGGACCGAAATAATTTCAAAAACCAGCAAGTAGCCCGACATTCCCCGCCGGGCGATGGGATCGGGATTTTCCAGTTGATCTGTGCGCACGCCCAAAAGTCCCATGCCCAACCGTGCCGACGTGGGAGAAAAATCGGCGGCCGGTAATGAGGGTGTTGTTTTGGCCGCGGACCAATCGCCCACGCTTAATGCCGTTTGCAAAAGTATGCCTAACAAAGCCAGTGCCAGGATGGTGGCCAAAATCCACTGTCCGCCGCCGGTTTTCATGGACACGAATGGCCCGCGCGCGGTAAGCATCACGCCAAAGACCAAAAGGACCATGGTTCCGCCGACGTACACCATCAACTGCACTGCGCCCAGGAAATCGGCCCCGGCCAGGAAAAACAAACCCGCCACCGCGCCCAGCGAAACCACCAGGTAAGCGGCCATGCGCACGATGTTTCCCGTCATCACCACCGCCACGGCAAATGCGCAGGCAATAACGGCGAAAAACAGAAAAAAGAAGCTTTGCCAGTTTATCGCTTCCATAATCCGCGCCTATGGTTTAATTTTCCTTCTCGTTTTGGGAGAGGCTTGGGGTTATGACTCTATGCAAATATATTTCAGAGCCGAGCCGTGTCGGCCCGGATGAATCACCTTCCGACCGGACCGACACGGTCCGGCTCTGATCTTTGGTTGTGGTTGTCGGCATGATTTTCCGCACCACGCCGCCGGGAAATACAAACGTCCACAGCATTGCCCCGGCCAGCATGGCCGAGACCAACGGCAGACAGTACTTCAAGCAGGTCGTCATCACCTGGTCGATGCGCAATCGGGGCAGCGTCCAGCGCAGGCACATCATGAACGTCACGCCCGCATAGGCCTTGATGATCATGTTGCAAAGGCCCAGCAAATTGGCGATTGTGGTCACGATAATAACGCCTATTTCAGGCTGCAGATGAAGTAGTTTGGCCAGTGCATTGCCTGTTTCCGGCGTCAGGTGAAGCAGTGTGGCGATGGGGATCGGCCCGTTCCATCCGCCGAGGAACAAAATGGAGGCCAGTGCGCTTATGGCCAGCATGGCCCCGTACTCGGCCATGAAAAACGCCGCCCAGCGGAACCCGGAATACTCGGTCATGAACCCGGCCACCAATTCGCTTTCGGCCTCGGGCAGGTCGAACGGCGCCCGATTGGTATGCGCCACCGCGCAGGTCATGTATATCCAAAACGTTACAAATGTGAACGGATCGTGGAACAGGTACCAGTTCCAAAACCAGCCCGACTGATTGTTGCCGATTGTAACCAGGTCCATGGTGCCGGCGATTAATACCGGGACGACCACGCAAAGGCCCATGGGAATTTCGTAACTGATGACCTGTGCCGCCTCGCGCATCGAGCCGTACAGCGACCATTTCGAGCCCGAGGCGTATCCGCCCAGAATCACGCCGAAAATTTCCAATCCCGAAACGGCGATAATGAAAAACACGGCCGCGTCCAAGCGGATCGGCGCCCAGCCGTTGGCCCAGGGCAAAGCCGTGAACACGCCGAACATGGTGACGAAACTGATGTACGGGGCGGCGCGAAACAGCATCCGGTCGGCGCCGGCGGGTATGAGATCTTCCTTGCAGAACAATTTAATGCCGTCGGCCACCGGTTGCAGCCAGCCGAACCGCCCGCCCACCCGCGTCGGGCCCAGCCGATCCTGGATCCGCGCCGAAACCTTCCGCTCCATCCAGGTAAATACCGCCACCGAAACCATTACCAACGCCAATAGCAAACCGCACTCCACCAGGCCGACAACCGAATAGGCGATCCAAGGCGAAACGTATTGTGAAAGAAATTCGGCCATTAAAGTTTACAGTTTACGGTTTACAGTTTTCAATTCACGGTTTTCAGTTATTAGTGGTCAGTAAACTGACCACCCCTTATTACCTATCAATTTCTCCCAATACGAGGTCCATCGAACCCACGATGGCGGGGATGTCGGCGATCAGCACGCCGCGGCAAAGTTCGGGCAGCACGGCCGTGTGGCAGAAACTGCTGCTGCGGATCCGTACGCGCCAGGGGATTGCCGTCCCGTCGCTTATGACCATGAATCCCATCTGCCCCTTGGGGGCCTCGGTTTCCAAATAGGCCTCGCCCTTGGGCAGTTTCTTTTTTAGTGGAATAATCTCGCCCACGTCGCCTTTCGCTTGGGAATATTTTTCCATCCCCTGCCGGATCAGTCGCATGGATTGCACCACCTCGAGCATGCGCACGTAAAACCTGTGCCAGCAATCGCCCAGCACGGCCTCGGCCGGCACTGGCGGATATGGCTGATCTTGCGGATATTTTCCATCGACCTGGGCGATCACCTCGAACTGGTAATCGTCGTACATCCGTTTATAGATCGTTTCGCCGTCGCGGCGCAGATCCCAATCGACTCCGCTGCCGCGAAGCACCGGGCCGGTGCAACCGTAGTTTATGGCCAACTCCGGCGACAGCACGCCGATGCCCGCCGTGCGGCGGATGAATATGGCTTGGCTCGTCAGCACGGTATGCAATTCGTCGATCACCGGCTCGAACTGGTCGAGGAAGGCCGCGCATTTTTCCAGCCAGCCGGGCGGAAGGTCGGCCGTCACGCCGCCCACGGTGATGTAACTGTACGTCAGCCGCGCCCCGCAAAGTTCTTCAAACAGGTTGAGGATCAATTCCCGTTCGCGGAAGGTCCACATGAACGGAGTAAAACTCCCCAGGTCCAGGCCGTAACAGCCGGCCGCCACAAGATGGCTGGCAATGCGGCTCAGCTCGCAGACCATTACCCGCACGTGCCGGCACTTTTCGGTCACCTCCAGGCCCAGCAGCTTCTCGACCGCCAGGGCCCAGCCCAGATTCATGTTCACGCCGGCCAGGTAATCCAGCCGATCGGTGTAAGGCAGGAACTGCCGGGCGGATAGTTTTTCGCCGATTTTTTCCGCGCAGCGATGCAAGTAGCCGATGTGCGGAACGGCTTCGGTAACTACTTCGCCGTCGGTCCGAAGGGCCACGCGCAATACGCCGTGGGTGCTGGGATGCTGCGGCCCCATGTTGATGATCATGTCATCGGTCCGCAGATCGAATTCCATCACTTCGGTAGTATCGCGCTGGCTTTGCATGGCTTTATCTCGAACGGACCCCGTGATACTCGGCCGGCATCTGATAGTCCTTGCGCAGCGGATGCCCGACCCAATCCTCGGGGCAGAGAATCCGCCGCAAATCGTCATTGCCCGGAAAATTTACGCCCATCAGGTCGTATACCTCACGTTCGTGCCACTCGGCGGTGCGCCACACGTGGCTTACGCTTTGGACCTCGGGCAATTGGCCCACGACGTCGCCGAGCCAGCGAGGCAGGCTGATTTTTAACACCAGGCGATGACGATGCGTCATGCTCGAGAGGTGATAAATCAGTTCGACGTGCGGCTGCCACTCGACCTGGGCCGCTTTTTTGGCGTCGAGTTCGAAATAATCGACCGCCGTTATGCAGTGCAACATGTCGAAGCGCAATTCCGGCTCGTCGTGCAAAAATGCGGCGATTTCGGGCAACCCTTCCGCCTTGATTTCAATCCACGGATCAAGGGCCTCGAAGTTGCTGCCGACCAGCCAACGTTGAAACGCCGGTTGCAAGCGGTCGTATATGTCGTTTATTTTCATCGGTTGGAGGCGATCAGCTTTCAGCAATCAGCCTTTAGCTATCGGCATTCAGTAATCAGTTTTCAGTTCACGGTTTTCAGTTAAGAGTACGAAGTACGGAATAAAGTGACAAATCTCTCAAGTGATTATGGTTGTTCAATTTGCAATTTGCATTTTACAATTGTCAATTTGCAATAAAAAACATGCGCGCAAAATGCGAGCAAACATCGACGCTAAGACTTTATCTCCCTTCCTTTAACGGCCCGCACCCAATCCAGGTCGCCCCGCTTCCACAAGTAGGCAAAACCAACCAACAGCACGACAAAAAACACGCCC
>JBEKSO010000391.1:0-5581 GCA_049516935.1 Thermoguttaceae bacterium | reverse complement strand
TCTTTGGTGTCTGAAGGCCGACATTCCCGCTGCAAGCGTGGGCATGGTGCCCGCACGTTCCCACGGAGGACCGTGGGAACGAGAAAAAACTTTTTCATCCTTCATCCTTCATCCTTCATCCTTTCATTTCTGGTACCGCCTGAGCCTGGCGGCGTTCGTATTGGCGATGCTCAGCAAGGGATCGGCAGTAGTCCTGCCGGTGTTGCTGTTGGGGATAGTCTGGTGGCGGCGATCTCTGACAAGGCGAGACCTGCTGCGGATCGCACCGTTTTTCCTGGTGGCCGTGGTGCTAACTGGAGTGAACATTTGGTTCCAAACGCACGGAAAGGATATAGAATTCCGAAATGCCGGTTTTGCGGAACGTCTGCTGGGCGCCGGCGGCGTGGTATGTTTCTACCTTTATAAGGCTTTTTTGCCCTTCGGCCTCGAGTTTATCTATCCGCAGTGGCACATCGAGGCAGGTAATCCTATGTGGTGGTTGCCCCTATTGGCGGCGCTTATCGTTACAGCGGTGCTGTGGGTTTATAGAAAAGGCTGGAGCCGGTCGCTCTTGTTTGCCTGGGGATTTTTCTGCTTGTCGCTTGTGCCTGTGATGGGTTTTACCGACGTGGGCTTCATGAAATACTCGCTGGTGGCGGACCATTATCAGCATATAGCCATCATCGGGGTGATTGCACTGGCGGCGGCGGGCTGGAGCATTTGGCATGAACAGGCGCGCAACAGAACGCACCGGGTGACGACCGCCGTCGCAGTCGCGGCCATGGGTGCACTCGCATTTCTGACTTGGCAACAAAGCAAGATATACTATGACGCCATCAGTCTGTACCAGGCAACGCTGCAAAAAAATCCAGGCTCTTGGATTGCTCACAATTGTCTTGGTTACGCATTAGATCAAAAAGGCCGGCCCCCAGAGGCGATCGAACATTACCGGGAAGCCCTGCGATTGAATCCTGATTTCATGGAGGCTCACATCAACCTAGGCGTCGACCTGGCCAATGCAGGCCAACTGCCAGAGGCGATCGAACATTTCCGGCAAGCACTGCGATTGGATCCTGACTACGCTGTTTCTCACAACAACTTGGGCAATGCCCTGGCCAAGGCCGGCCGACTGCCAGAGGCGATCAAGCATTATCAACAGGCCCTGCGGTTGAACCCCGACTATGCCAATGCCCACAACAACCTGGGCGTCGCATTGGTCGATTCAGGCCGGCTGCCAGAGGCGATCGAACATTACCGGCAAGCACTGCAATTGAATCCTGATTACACTGATGCTCACAACAACTTGGGTAATGCCCTGGCCAATGCAGGCACATTATCAACAGGCCCTGCGGCTTAATCCCGACTTGATCAATGCCTATTACAATTTGGCTTTGGCCTATGCCCGGTTGCAGCAGTCATCCGAGGCCGTTGCCGCGGCCCGGAAAGGTTTGGAACTTGCCCGCTCTGCCGGCCAGGCGAATCTTGCCAAACAAATCGAAGATTGGTTGAATTCATACCGTGCCGGCTTGCCGGGAGTTCAAAATGCTCCGTCTGCTCCCGGAATCGTTTCCCCGCCGAAATAACGAACCTGCGATTAGAAGTAGCGGTCGAGGATCCTCCGGCTGGCGTAATCCAGTGCGCGGGTGTCGGAGATCAGGTAGCGGATGCCGTGGGTGTCGATGAACATGGCTTTATAAGCGCCCAGTCGCCGCACATCGTCTTCGCTGTCCAAAAGGAACGTGGTCTCTCCGCGATCAGTCTCCACGAGCCACTGCGATGGATCGACGTCGGCCGTCACGCTGACGATACGCTCGATAATCGGCACGAATTCGCGGCACGACAATTCTTCCTCCAATATTTTCCGCAACTCGGAGGGCAATGTGCCGGGATGGCGTATGCATAGGACTTCGTGGCCTTCGGCATCGATGATCGAAAACCACTCCTCCGCTGAAGAGATGGGAAAAGCCCGCACCGGCTCGACTCCCACTAGTATTCGCCCGTCGGCGTCGGTCAATATCAGGCGATCATAGGCGTCGCGGTGCAATTGAAAACCGCGCGCGGCAAGTTGTTCGGCGGGCGTGGGATTTTGATCCATAAATGGTTCACGTTTTGTGTTTGTGTTCAGGTCAAAATGGATATTGGTCAGTGGTCAGTGCGAATCCGCAAGCAGTCTCATTAACATATTCGTCCATAATCTCTCATCCCTCATTCCTCATCCCTCATCTCTAATCCCTCATCCCTCATCCTTCTTCCCATGTCCGTGCGTCATGTCCAGTTGGGCCTTATAAAGCCGGGCGTAAGTGCCCGCTGATTTTAGCAGTTCGTCGTGATGCCCGACCTCGGTAATCTGCCCCCGTTCGATTACCACCAGGCGGTCGGCGCGGCGCAGCGTGCTTAAGCGATGGGCAATGGCGATGGTGGTTCGTCCTTGGACCAGATTTTCCAGGGCCAATTGGATTTCCCGCTCGGTCTCCGTGTCCACCGATGAAGTGGCCTCGTCCAGGATGAGTATGCGGGGATCGATCAAAAGCGCCCGGGCGATGCTGATCCGCTGCCGTTCGCCGCCGGAAAGGAACTGCCCGCGTTCGCCCACCAGGGAATCGTAACCGTCGGGCAGGCGCAAGATGAATTCATGTGCCCGGGCGGCCCGCGCGACGTCGACGATTTCTTCATTCGAAGCGTCCGGCCGGCCGTAGGCAATGTTTTCGGCGATAGTTCCGTAAAACAGGAAAGGCTCCTGCAACACAATGCCGATATGGCTGCGGTATTCCTCGAGCGGATAGGAGCGGATGTCCACGCCGTCGACCAAAAGTGCGCCTTCGGTCACGTCGTAAAAGCGGCAGACCAGATTGACGATGGTAGTTTTTCCCGCGCCGCTGTGGCCGACCAGGCCGATCATTTCGCCGGGCTGAATTTTAAGGTTGATGTCTTGCAGTACCGGCCGACTGCCGTAATGGAAACTAACATTGCGGAAATCCACGACTCCCCGCAGCCTGCCGGGATGCACCGGATGTGTGGGTTCCGCCACGCTGGGCACGCGGTCCAGGATGGAAAATATGCGCTGCGTGCTCGATGCCGCCCGTTGCACGGCCGATACCATGCGGCTCATCGAATCCATGCGCAAATAAAATCGACCGATGGCGTCGACAAACAATACAAGTTCGCCTAAGTCGATATTCTTGCGAATGATCTGATACATGCCGAAAACCCATATCACCAATACGCCGATATTGCATAAAAACACCACTGTTGCCCCAAAAAAAGACCAAAGCGTATTGACCCGGTTATTAGCCTGAAAAACGCGGTTGTTGGCCTGGTTGAAGCGATCTATCTCCCGGTGTTCCTGGGCAAAGGCCTTGACCACGCGGATGCCGGGACTAGTATCGGCCAAGACGCTGGTCAGTTCGCCCCACGTCCGGGTTCCCAATTGGAATCCTCTTCTCAGACGGGTGCGGACCTTGTGTACTAAATATGCAATCAGCGGCAATGGCACCAGCGATACCACCGCCAGTCTGTAATTTATCGTCAATAATAAAACGGCAGTCATCACCAACATTAACAAATCGTTGGCGAAATCGAGCACGTATACCGAGAGAAAATAACAGATCCGGTCGGTGTCGGTGCTTACCCGGGCGATTAAATCGCCCGTTCGCTTGCCGCCGAAGTAATCGATCGACAAACTCTGCAAGTGCGCATAAGTGCGGTTGCGCAAATCGGCGGCGATCGCTTCGCTGGCATACGCCAGCACGTATGTGCGCGCCCAAGTAAGCAACCAGGTCAAGATCCAGGCCCCCGCGAAACCTACGATATAATACCACGCGTACTCGAATTGCCGCGGGATCAGCACCTTGTTTATCAAAGGCATCTTCAAATAGGTCGGGATCAAATCGGCGGCTGTGCTGCAAAGCATCAGGGCAAAGCCGAAAATAATGATCGCCGCCCTCGGCTTGGCAAAACCTATCAGCCGCGAAAGAGCTTGCATCGGCGGCTTGGCCTTGGCCGCTTCGCATTCGGGACACGTTGCCTGTTCCGGCGCCAATAATGCCCCGCAACTCGGACATACCGCTGCCAGCAATTCCGAAGAATCTTCTTCCTCGTTCGCGTCTCCTTCCTGCAGGCGCTCGAATCGCATGGAAATCTGATGGGCCGTCTTTACTTTGCCGGCCGTGAACCGCCAGTGGAACAGTATTTTCTCCGGGCCAAGCAGTTCTAAAATTCCCGTGCCGGAGTGCTCTTGTGTGCGAAGCGTGAGGGATGAATCTATGGGCCAAAAACGGAAAGAATTTTCGTGACCGTCGCCGGATTTCGCGCCCTCGCTTAAAGGACCAACCGATAAAAACCGGCGGTCGGTCAGCACCACCAGGCCCCGGGCGTAACGCAACTGCTCATCCAGATCAAATTCCATCCATACCAAAGGCGTTTCGCCGGGAAAAAGACGAGCTTCCACTACCATACGCAGCTCAGGCGCGACGTTTTCCCAGATATCATGCGTGGAATTCAGGGGACCGGGCACAGGCAATATTTACGTAACGATGAGGAATCGACAAGCCTTTGTCGGATGAAAGTTTGTAAAGGGAGACGCCAACTGTCTATTCTATTTGTTATAATTTTGCCGATTATGACGGGTGTGTAAAGACTGAAAGTCTTTCAAACTCCCTGTGCTTTACCCAACCCGGGTGATTGTAACGTATTATTTACTAAAGGTATCGAGCCGATTTCACCCCGGTTCGCGACCATACAAAATACATATATGTTGGGGCAGCAGATTATCTGCTGCCCCAACATAATGAGCTAATCGACTTATCAAATACATTGGCAGCCATCGATACGGTTCAGTTTCTTGAACCAGGGGCCCGTAGTCCGCTTCCCCTCATTAGTGGCATAAGAGAATCTCCACTGAAAACAGTTGTGGAAATGGATTTTTATATCTAAGTATAGAAGCTGTCGGTTGTTATGTCACAGAATAATATCCAAGCGTTAAATTCATTATTAAAGGTATTTTAAGTATAAAATGATTACGCTGCCTAGAAATAGGCTTCCCCAAGGGGAAGATTTGGATTTTTTTCGGCCGGCTATTGCTTTTTTCAAGCGGTCTGGATTAAATAGATTGATGGAGTTGGCCAACGCTGCGGGGACGTTTAGTTGTCGGCCGTGCTCCTCCCACCGGGGATTCTTCCTGCCTATGCCCAATCGAGCCAGTTCAACCGAATAGCCTAAGAGTGTCGGAGTCTGCGCACATTGGCGAATTCTTGAATAAGTGGGTAAAACAGGACAAATGAATATAATTGTACTAGTTCAGGATAAACCGATTAAAATATAAAGTTTAACAAAATCCCTTGATACTCGTTCCCACGGTCCTCCCTGGGAACGCCCAGCCGGATGGAGGCGGCTGTTAATTGCGTATTTCATGGATTGACAACACCATTGTTAGCGAACGTGAGGATGCACGATCGCATTTATGGGTGGTAAGGGTTGATCGCGTTATTGGGTAAAAAACAATATGCCGATACAACAATTTAACCACTTGCAACGTAGATCGTTCTAGGAAGGATCGATCACCGTGATTCCGCAAAAGCTAGCAAATTTAATTTGTGAGACATAC
>JBEKSO010000390.1:0-4312 GCA_049516935.1 Thermoguttaceae bacterium | reverse complement strand
ACAGAGGCAATAAAAATCTTATATAATGCGAACTTTATCGCCCCAGATTGATCAATATAACTGGTTAGTAAATAAGAAGTTAGGAGAGGTGGCTGAGTGGTCGAAAGCGTCGGTTTGCTAAACCGATGACCGGGAAACTGGTCCGCAGGTTCGAATCCTGTCCTCTCCGCTGATGTATTTTGCAGGCATTGGCAAGAATTCGCAAGCACTCGCATAAGCCGTTGTTTCGCAACGGCTTATGTCGCTTGGTGCGAGGTCATGCGAGTCGTCGCGGCAGGCTGCTGCACCCTATTTTGCATTGCTTTTTTGACCATCATTCCATTGCTTTGGAGAAGTCTTCTTCCCACTTGAAATAGTGTTGGTGGTTTGATATAGTATACAGCCGTTCATATACTAAAACATACCGCCACACAACACGTTTTTCAATACGTCGGGTGAAGCCTTATGGCCGAGGTAATTTGCACAGAGCGAAAATCGGCCGTGTTGACGCCCTCCAGCTTGGCTTGTTTGGCCCATGTTCCGACGGTCAATTTAACGGCTGGCTGTTCTCATGAGTGCCGTTATTGTTATGCTCGCGGCTATCTGACACACCCCGGCGATGGCAAGGTCATATTTTACACGAATACGCTCTCCAAGCTGCGGGAGGAATTGCGCCGCAAACGTAAAAAACCCAAAACTGTGTATTTCAGTCCATCAAGCGATCCCTTTCAGCCGGTTCCAGAGGTTTTGGATATGACTTACGATGTGTTCAGGCTTCTTTTCGACTCGGAGATTGGCGTGGTTTTCGTCACCAAGGGGCAGATTCCCGAACGGCACCGAAAGCTGTTGGCCGCCCATGCGTCACTAGTCCAGGGGCGGATTGGGCTGATTACTCTTGATCCGGCAATCGTTGCCGCATTTGAACCTCGCGCGGCAATGCCAGACGTTCGGCTCGTGCAAGCGGCTGAACTGATCGGCACAGGTATTCCGATCGAAGCAAGACTTGATCCGATCCTACCGGGCGTGACCGATGGTGCAGACTGCTTGGAACCACTTTGTGAGGCATTGGCCCACATCGGCGTGCGGACCATTGCCGCAAGCGTCCTATTTCTTCGACCAGCCGTAATCGGATCGCTCCGGCGGCACATGAAGGACACGCTAATGCTCAAGACCCTTTTGGATCGCTTCGCCGGGAGCGAGCGTCTGGCAATTCATGCGGGCAACAGCCGGGTGGCGGCGCTTCCAGCTTCGGCTCGTATTGAGATCATGGAACGTTTGAAATCAATCGCGCACCGTTACGGGCTGCAAGTTCTTGTCTGCGCCTGCAAGAACCCTGACATCTCTAGCGGCTCTTGCCACATTTCCGGCCGCTGGCAGCCAATGGCCCGCGAGGGCGGGCAATTGGGGCTGTTTCAATCATAGCAGCCGCGCAGAAAGGTCACCATGGATTGCGTATACAAAGGTACAACCAGCGCTTACTCTGGAATGCATTGGCCGATGCTTGACGAGTACCTATGCGTCAGTGGGCTGATTGGGTATAATGCCATGTTGGGCAATTCTGATCATTTGATTCTCGATAGAAAATTGCATGCCACTTCGACTCGCGCAGCAAGTCACTGCATAACGCGGCGAAAAGGCGGGAGGGTCTTGGGCGATGGAAAAACACAATGAAAATTGGAAATGGGCACCAATTGCTGGAAAATGGTCTTTTGCGGACGGTATCGCAACATTCAACGAACCGGAGGACCCAGGCACGCCGGTCGGCCTGGCACTTGCCCCAAAAAGTCTTCGTCAGGGAAGCTTGGAGGTTAATGTCCGGATGAAGGAGCCGATGGCGGGATCAGCACGAGTAGCATTCGGGTTCGACCCTTTGAGTAAAAACTATTACACGGCGGGAATCGGTGGGTACAATCGCGCCTACGTTGTGGATGAATTCGTCTCCGGACGAGGCTGGAGCAGCCTATCGCTTCAGGGTTCTAAGGCTAACATTCGCTCGGAGGAAGAAATCCACTTTCGTGCTGAAATTCGGGGTCAGACTGTACGTCTAGTTGTGGACGGGGTAACAGTTATTGAGACCAATCTGCCGCACCCCTTAAAAGGCAATCAGGTGGGGATCTTCACGTGGGGGCAAGGCGCCAGTTGTTTTCAGCAACTTTGCCGTCGAGTCGGTGTCGCCTCGCGCTTTTGTAATCATGGAGTTCTCGGAACCGTTTAATTCTTTCTTCGATCATGTTGTTCGCCCTGTAGCGGACAGGTTAGGTCTTGAGGCGTTTCGTGCGAGCGATGTCTATAAGCCTGGGGTCATATTGGCGGACATCCTTCGGGGCATCATCGAGTCGGAGGTTATCATTGCCAAGATTACCTCAGGGAATCCGAATGTCTTCTACGAACTCGGGCACGCCCACGCAATGGGGAAACAAACGATCCTTCTGGCAGATCGGGCTAGCACTAAGCTTCCGTTCGACATTCGTGGCTACCGAGTAATTTTCTACGACAACTCGATTCCCGGGAAGCCGGAGGTCGAGCGCCAGCTAGAGGAGCATCTCAAGAACATTATGGCTGATGCTGGGCGAAGCATGTCGCCGTAGATATATCCCGTGTGGGAAGTATACATAGGGTGGGGCACGCTGCGCTCGACCCACCCTACGCCTACAATTGGGAAGATTCAATGGATGGTATGGACAAAGGTCTTTCACTCGCACAACGTGTTCACCCGAAATATCAGCCGGTTTTCGATGGGCTGAGCGAAGTAGAGCGTGCGGCCGTGGCACTCTATTTTCTGCCGCATGGCTCGAAGAAAGATGTGATGGAAGTCACCCGGCCTCGCGTTGTTAAGTCGTATTGCCCTTTCTCCGATTAGCGTGAATTCCCTTCGAAACATCGCAAATATATATTTCACTTCTTCAACAATAAAGGAAACCGTATGCGAGCGACGAAAAAAACAATCTTGTTCAGCGCTATCTTGTTGGCATTGACGGTTTCGGCCGCCGCGGCACAGACGCCGCAAAACACGGAACCGGTCGGCGAAAAACCGCTAAAGTTATATGATTGGGCTTTTACGCCTCCCATGGGTTGGAATTCATGGGATTGTTATGGCGCGGGCGTCAACCAGCAAGACACGCTCGCCAACGCCGATTACATGGAGAAAAATCTAAAATCTCACGGCTAGAACATTATTACAATCGACATACAGTGGTATGAGCCGAAAGCCCGCACCACCGAATATCGTATGCTATTATGTGATTTCGCTCGAATCCCGTCCTATTTGCTGGAATTGAACCCAGGCTCGCAACTGCTTGTAATGCAAGAACTTGCGAGCCATTTTCCTTTTCGCGACCTTCGGCATCCCAGGTTTTGTCCAGGATATTGTCATACGATGAAGACCATTTACAACTTCTGGTGTTAAATTCTTTGGTGCGTTATACTTAATTGACGGGCTCCTGTGATAGAACACGCTGCTTCGGCCGGACTGAAAATATGAAGGCATTCTTGGTTTTCGCGGTTGTGCTGACTGCGGCCACCACCGATAGAGGGGCGTCAAGGGCGCCCGTGCTCCCTTTTGAGAGCCCTACTAATACGGCGCCACAAGGCAAGATCGACGAACTGATCTTCAGTAAGCTGAAGCACTTGGGTATTCCGCCGGCCCCGGTCTGCTCGGATGCGGTGTTTGTCCGCCGCGTATATCTGGACGTAATCGGCACGCTCCCCACCGCCCAGGAAAGCAAAGAATTCATCTCGGACCAGAACCTGAAAAAACGCAAAATTCTCATCGATCGTCTTTTGGAGCGAAAGGAGTTTGCCGACTACTGGGCCATGAAATGGAGCGATTTGCTCCGGGTCAAGTCCGAGTTTCCCATCAACTTATGGCCCAATGCGGTGCAGTCCTATCACCGCTGGATCCGAACTTGCATCAAGGACAACATGCCTTACGACCGGTTTGTGCGGGAGATGCTCACGGCCAACGGCAGCAACTTCAACGTGCCGCAGGTGAACTTTTACCGCGCGATCCAAAGCCGTGAGCCGACGGCCGTCGCGCAAGCGGTGGCTTTGACCTTTATGGGCGTGCGGGCCGAAAGTCGGCCCAGCCAGCGCTGGTCGGAAATGGGATTGTTTTTTTCGCAGATCCAGTACAAGGCCACCGAGCAGTGGAAAGAGGAGGTTGTAATATTCGATCCGGAGAAGGACTCCGTCCAATCCGCGGCCGGCGCGCCGGTAGAGGCGGTTTTTCCCGACGGAACATCGACAAAGTTGCTTCCGGGCCAGGATCCCCGCGAAGTATTTGCAAATTGGCTGATCGCGCCGAAAAATCCCTGGTTCGCCCGCAACATCGTGA
>JBEKSO010000389.1:0-4319 GCA_049516935.1 Thermoguttaceae bacterium | reverse complement strand
GCAGATATGGTGGCATGCAGTTTGGTTTTAGTTTTTGCACGTTCTAAGAGCATGCTCCAGAACTTCCGGCGGAGAATATGACGTTCGGCGAGTTGTTTCTTTTTATCGCCAACCTCGAGACCTTCGGTACTGGGACCGACAATCAGGGTCAATAAAGGAGCAGGCTGAGATTCACCAATCTGAATTGCCTCAAGTTTAAGTAAGTAGAAAGAAGCCAATCTAGATTCATTGAGCCAATTTATAGCTGTGATATGTTCGGGTCTTGGATCAGCAACTATCCAAATAGCTGCCTTTGCGTCAATAGCAGTTAAGTATGTAATGAGCTTCCCCAGATGGTCATGATCGCTTTTCCCCATTTGGTTTTCGATGACTACAAGATTCCCGTCATTGTCTTCCGCAACCAGATCTACGCTAAATACACCGGCAGATTTTTCTCTCTCGGCCGCAGAAAGTGTGACATCGACTAATTCATTGAGAATATCAATATTATCTTCCAACCATTTTGTAAAATCGGTCTCAAGTTTCCAGACTTTACTTATATCAAGACGTTGGATTTTACCAATCACCATTTGTTCTCCAAGCATTTAAAGAGTAGCAATGATCTTTTGATTATTATTCATTATATAGAGAGTTCTCACATTGGTCGTAATCGGATTCGGCCTGGTTCCACTATGGCTAGATGACCGGGAAGTTTCGAGATTATTTCAGGATGTTTTAAAAACGCAATGATCAGCCGCAATATAAAATCACGATTGGCTTTTTCGGGCAGCCCCAGAACAACTATGCCCGCATAATCCTCTGGTGGATAGTCACGGATGTCAGCAAAGTCGAAATCGCCGGTAATCAAACAAAGCCCATTTGCTTTGGCGTAAACGGCGATATCCTCATCAGCAGAACGGCCTAATCCAACATCACGCACATCCCGCGCTTGATGCCCGTTTAGGCGAATTACTTCCGCAGTCGGCCGCGGTAAGTCGGCATCGACAAGAAATTCCATCTGTATTTGTTAAATAGGTAGAGGATGATGTTGTTCGAGATTAAGTAACTCTGCCGCGTAGTCGAGAGCCGCGCGGACGTCTTCCGGCGTGAGGTCGAAATCTTTTTCAGTGTCCTCGAAACTCATGCCTCCAGCCAAATATCCGACTACTCGCGCAACGGGCACGCGAGTTCCTCGGATAACCGGTTTACCGTGACAAATTTTCGGATCGATGATTATTCGTTCATTCATAATCAATCCCCATTAAAAAAACCTACTACAATTACATTATACATCTTATTTATTCTTTTTGTTAGCCAAACCCCTAATTTAATTTTACACTTTTATCCCTCATCCTTCCGTCCGCCCATTTTTCCAGCATCTGGAATTGCTGCTCAAACCTGTGTTCCGTCACGCCATACGGGCTTTTGAAAAAGCTGGCCAGGAAGGTCATGTGTCCGACGTGCCCGCGACGATGGGCCAGTTCGGCAAAACGCACCATGTCCAGCACCAGCGGGGCGGCCAACACCGAGTCGGAGGCCTGCCAGATAAATTGCAGCGTCATGGGCACGCCCAGGAATCCGGCAAAATGAATGTGGTCCCAGGCCGTTTTCCAGTCGCCCAGGTCGGGCAGGTACTCGATCGAAACCAGCGTGTTGGGCCGGTACCCGAGGATCTCGATCAAGAGCCGGTCTTTGTTGGCCTTTTTGCCGGATTTATTGGCCGGGTCGTTCAGGACCTGCCCATCCATGTTGCCGAAGATGTTATGTCCCACCCAACTCAGCACCTCGAGATTGCGCCGGGCGTACATCGGGGCCAGCACGCTTTTTAGCAGTGTCTCGCCCGTCTTGCCGTCGCAGCCGTAGTGCCGCGTGTTCGAGCGACGGGCCAATTCGTCGATTGCCGCACACCCGGAACCCAGCGATGGAGTAAAATTCATGAACGAATGGCCCGCCCCCAGCGCGGCAATGGCATATAGCGAACTGGCCCGCAAGGGACAGTTTTGCGGATCGTCCAGCGTGCGTTCCAATTCAGCCCAGCTCTCGGGCAGCGAATCCGCCGGCACGGGCGGCTCGGTCGATGCAACATAAAACACGACCAAATGCTCAAGCCCGTTATCCCGGACAAACCCAGCCATGTCCCCGCGCAGCCGCTCGATCGTTTCCCTGGGCGTTTCCGGGCCGGGGAGATCGGCATCGGCCAAGGCCGAAATCGTCGAACCCGCGTTAAAAATCGTTCCCGGGCGGATGCGTTGTTCGATCTCGTCCAGTTCCGGCCGGCATTGTTCGATAAGTTCCTTGGTGACGATTCGGTTTTCCGCGGCCAAACGCAGTACTTCATCGGCCAGGGTTGCCCGGCGAATTTCATGCCCGGCCACAATGAATTGCTCCCAATCCAATAATCCGATATGCTGGAATTGGGGCAGTTGGCTGACCAGTCCGGTCGATTTAATGAGATTTTTTTTCAGAGCCGCCAATCCCACGATTGCGGTACACGCCACCCCGCCCTTGACCCCGATCAACCAGATCCCGATCTTTGGATTTGCCATGGAACGTTCTTTGTGAAGAATTGTGAGGAATTTTTATGTAAAGTGCCTTGGAAACTAACCCCCACGCCACTATGATTGTCGGTCGCGCGTTGCAATACGTCAACTAGGAGAGCGATTATATATGTAAAGCCGCGACCATTGGTCGCGCTGGGGATTAGGGTGTGATTGATTTATTCTGCCTTATTCATCCTTCATCCCTCATCCTTCATCCTTAACACCCCTGGAGTCCAGAAATGCCCCCCAAAATTTCCCGCATTATCCAAGCCCTCGAGCCCTCGGCCACGATGGCCATGGCGGCAAAGGCCAAGGAACTGAAGGCCGCCGGCCGGAAGGTGTACGACCTGAGCCTGGGCGAGCCCGATTTCGCCACTCCCGAGCACATCTGCCAGGCTGCCATCGCTGCCATGAAAGCCGGCCACACCCATTACACGGTGGCCAGCGGCATACCGGAACTGAAAAAAGCCGTGGCCGATAAGTACAAGGCGGTCCATGGATTGGAATATGCGCCCGCCCAGGTGGTCATAGCCAACGGGGCCAAGCACGCCATCCACAATGTCTTTACCGTGGTTTTAGACCCGAGCGACGAAGTGATTATTCCCGCCCCGTATTGGGTCAGTTATGCCGAATTGGTGAAACTCACCGGGGCCGTGCCCGTGATCGTCGATACGCCGCAGGAAAACAACTTCAAACTCACGCCCGAGGCACTTATAAAGGCCGTCACCAAAAAGACCAAAGTGCTGCTGCTGTGCAGCCCGTCGAATCCCACCGGCAGCATGTACTCGCCCGATGAATTGGGTGCGCTGGCTGACGCGGCCATCGAAAAAAATCTGCTCATTATTTCCGACGAGATATACGAGCGGCTGATCTACGGCGGTCACAAGTTCGCCAGTTTCGCCACTGTCAGGCCGGGCTTGCAGGACCGCACGATCCTTATCAACGGCGTGAGCAAGACATACGCCATGACCGGCTGGCGGATCGGCTGGAGTATTGCCCCCTTGAACGTCTCGAAGGCCATCGCCGATCTGCAGAGCCAGGAGACATCGAACCCGTGCAGCATCAGCCAATACGCCGCCTTGGCCGCGATTACCGGGCCGCAAGATTGCGTTGCTACGATGTGCGCCGAATTCGCCAAGCGCAGGGAATTCGTCCGCAATCGAATCGCAAAAATCCCGGGCGTAAGTTGCTCGGAGATCGCCGGCGCCTTTTACGCCTTCATCAACATCAAAAAGCACTTGGGACGCAAGTATGACGGCGTGCAAATCGACAATTCCAGCCAGTGGTGCCTCGAATTGCTCGCCAAAAAAGGCGTCGCCTCGGTAATGGGCTCCGCCTTCGGCGCCGAAGGCTATGCCCGCCTCTCCTTCGCCGCCAGCATGCCCAACCTGGAAGCGGCGCTGGATTTGATCGAAGATTTCGTGAAATAATTAGTGGTTTGATGACGGTGGATAGTGGGTAGTTCGTTTAGCCGCGACCCGAAGGGGAGCGGGCTAGACCAACCAGAATTAACTGTGGGCATCCTGAAATATTTATTTAGCCCCCGGTAAGTACACCGGGGGCGATATGGAAGCGCCAATTACCAGGTTGTCGAGACCGCAAAACAACAGGGCAATGGGCAGTAGTGCTCATTGCTACAGTGGGAGCGAAAAAATCCTGTTGATCCATTCCTCCGCTTCGGTTGCAGACCAAATCAGAATCAATTCCTCGACGACCTGCGTAATGGGCAGACTCTGGGGAATTATCAGGACGCCGGCACTAGATTGTTTGGCAATAAACTCGGCAAAATGACGGGGCATA
>JBEKSO010000388.1:0-4325 GCA_049516935.1 Thermoguttaceae bacterium | reverse complement strand
CGATTCATGTTGTCGATGTGCACGGGTATCAATTCCAAATCCGGGCGCTTCTTGCAGAGGTAATACAGCCCGCTCTTGAACTCCCCTATCTCCCGGCCGTCGCTCCGCCCGCCCTCCGGAAACACGATCAGCGAATACTGCTGCCCGATCTCGCGGATCATCATGTCCACCGGGCTCTGATGGACCTTGATCTGGGTGCGATCGATCAGTATCGCATTAAACAACCGGGTGGCAAACCAGCGGCGGATCGGACCGGCCATCCAGTAATCTTTGGCCGCCACCGGCCGGGTAATCGCCCGCACCGCTTGCGGCAACGACGACCAAATCACGATCGAATCCAAGTGGCTGGTATGATTGGCAAAATACACCCTCTGACAGGTGTCGGGCTGGGAATCGATCCAGCGCGTGCTGGCCCCGCTCAGGAGCCGGGCCATTAAGGCTAAAAAATCCCTGGTCAAATTCGTGTCCATAACTCCGCCACCTATCAATTGCACATGGTAACCTGCCTTGCCGCCCCAGCCAATACCCCTTTTGTAGGAAGATAGTGGGCAGTGGGCGGTGGGCAGTGGGTGGTGGACGGTGGGCAGTGGACAGAGGAGAGTTTATTGAGTCTCAGGTAATAAATGTCATATTCAATAGCCGGCGGCTAACAGCCGCCGGCAGGATTTCGCTCAAATTCCGGCGGTCGTTGACCACCGGCTATTATATCTGACATTAGTTTTCTGATTCACATTTACCGCGACTGGATGAAGACTACTTTCGGTTTTGCACTTCCCGCTGCCGACCGTCCACCGTACACTGTCCACCGCCCGCCGCCAACTGTCCACTGCCCGCTGCCTTCTTTTCATACAGACCGGTAATTAAATCCTGATACCCCTTGACCATCCGATCGACCGACCAATGGGCAATAACGTGCTCCCGTCCTGCGCGTCCCAACAAGGCGGCGTGGTCCGGATGGCATAGCAAATCCAGCGTTCGCCCGGCGAACTCATAGGCGTCGCCCGGAGGAACCAGGTATCCGGTCCGGCCGCCCAAAACGGTCTCCGGCACCGATCCCACAAGCGTGGCAACTACCGGCTTCTCGCAGGCCATCGCTTCTAAAATGGACGCCGGACTGGCCTCCATGTGCGAAGTCAACAATATCACGTCCACAAGCGACAGCATCTCGGGCACGTCGCTACGAGTGCCTGTAAAACGCACCGCCTCGCTTAGACCCAAATCTCGGGCAAAACACTCGAGTTCGACACGCCGCGGCCCGTCGCCGATCACCAAAAACTTTGTCGTCGGCAGTGCATCATGAATCAGCTTCGCCGCCTGTAAAAACAACTCGTGGTTTTTTTCCGGCCGTAGCGCCGCCACTATGCCTACTACGGGCGAACCGGGCGACAGGCAAAATTCCTGCTGCAAGGATGCAACCGGCCAGCGAGGGTGAAATTTTTCCACGTCCACGCCGTTTGGTATTACATGGACCTTGGCTGCCGGGCAACCCTCCTTTTCGGCCAGATACCGGCCCTGCGTCTGGGCCACGCCGATAAAGGCGTCGGTCAAGGGCGCCAACAACCGATTGAGAAACTCCACGCGATCCGGCATGCCGGTGGAATGCAACGCCGAACAGATCACTGGCACGCCTGCCAGCCGGCCTGCCAGGCGTCCCCAAAACATCTTGTCGCCCGCGCCCACGGTCACCACGGCGTCGATTGACCTCTTGCGCATCAGTTTTATCAATCGCCATAACACGGCAAAATCGTATTTGTGTTTCAACAATCCCGTAAAAACGGGAATCTCCTCCGCGAGCGCTTCTCCCAAAACGTCCAAGTATTTCAGGCAGCATAATTCGGGCCCAAACCGCGAACGGTCCAAGCGGCGGATCAATTGCACCAACAAGGCTTCCATCCCACCTACAGGCATGCTGGTGATAACAAACATCACCTTGAGCGGACCTCGATCGGCAAGCGGCGTTATGCGGCGGCGATGAAAAAACATATTTATGGAGAGTGGTCAGTGGATAGTGGTAAGTGGTTAGTTTATTGAGTCACAGGTAATAAATGGCGCGTTTTACCATCTGACTTTCACATACTTAAATATGGCATTGAAAAGAGACGCCAGAATTAAGGTGGGATTATGACGGTTGCGCCGGATGAAAAGAATCTTACACAGAAATCGCTTGTGGTTTAGGGGATGCGGGTGCCATGTCCACGCTTGCGTGGACATGCTGTAGTGTTATTGCATTTCCTGCATGCCCACGACAAGCGTGGGCATGGCGCCCTAATTTTCACAATAGAAACTAATGAGAAGAATAGCCGTTATTTGGCGAAGGGATCGGCCGGCTCGGCCTCTTTGTTTTCGGCGGGCTTATTGGCCGGTGTTTGATTTTCGGCCGGTTTTTCCGCGGCGCCGGCCTTCGGCGCCGCAGCCTTATTGCCCGCGTCGGCGGCCTTTTTCAGGAGCGTGCCAAGAATACTCTTGCCCGCCGGTTTGGTCTCGGTCGTCGGTTTCTCTTCGGCGGGGGGCTTTTTTCCCTCGGCCGCTTTAGCGGCAAAAGGATCTTCGGTTGCAGGTTCGGCCCCGGGTTCTGCGCCCGCGCCGGCTTTTTTCTCGACAGTCTTTTTCTCTGCCCCGGATTCGCCAGGGGCATTAGCTTTCGTCTCCGCGGCCGTTTCGGCGCCGGTTGCTTCAGGGGCCGGGGCTGGAATGGTTTCAGCCGATTCACCGGCCGGCGCCGCGCCCTCGGCGGCCTGCTGCTGTAAAACCCGGGCCTCTTCACGTTTGAGTGCCTCGTACCGGGCCTTGCGAATCATTTCCGACTCTTTATACGCCGCCATCCGCGCCTGCACCCGATAAGATTCCAATAACTGCCGATCGGAGCCTTGCACGCGTTCCAGGGCCCGGCCCACGTTGTAATACTTGTTGACGTCCCGGCTTTCCAATTCGGCGCCTTTTCGGAAATCCATCCCGGCTTCCGGCGTTCGGCCGAATTTCAGATATGCCAGACCGCGGAAATAGAACACTCGCGGATCATGGCTGCCCGCGGCAATGGCGGCGGTCAACTGCTCGAATGCCTTGGTATAATCGCCGGAAAAATACTCTTGCACGCCTTTGCCGTAAAGCTGCAATAACACGGGATCTTGTGCTTGCGACGTTGCCGACCATAGCCATGCCAGCCCTGCGACCAACAAAACAAAAATGCGATACATATCCACTTACTCCATAGCGATAATAAGGGGCTTGCCAAGCGGGATTATCCCCGATCCAGACATTCAATCCGTGTTCTATTCGATACTAATTAGTTTACACGTAAATATCAAGCAATCTCCATACTTACTTGCTATACTTTACGCAGATTCTGTATTTATCCACCCGTCACTTTGACTACGAAAAACTTGATTTACATGGAATTTTATATATTCCGATAAGCGATTTCACTATTTTTACCACCCCTATAGGGGTATCCAATCTCCTTGACGCCGCTTAATTATCCTATCTATACTTAAGAAAGTAAATTGCGGAAACTAGGCTGAGAATATGCAGGGTGGCGTTTACTGGATGACTGTCTGAAAGTCGGCCATTAAACCCGCCAATATTTAAAACGTGCCGTAAATAACCCCCTTAACAGCGGGACTTGATTCATGAATCGTAATCTACGCACACCGATGTGGCTATCCATTGCAGCCGTTTTGCTCTGTCAGCCTTTAATGGCCGCGGATGACATACAATCCGCCGATCAATCGCCCAAGACCAACGAATCGGTCGATAAGCCGGCCGATACAAAACCTTTGGACATACAAGCGGCGAAAAAGACCTCCGCCTCGCCCTTGGCCCCGGGCGTGATGATCGCCATTGAGCCCGATCTGGACATGGGCGAAACGGTATCCCGCCACGACGTGGTGGAATTGCTGGCAGTCGACAAGAGTTTTAACTGGGCAAAAGACGTCGATTTCCGCCACGAGGTTTGGGCCCTGCAGTTCAAATTCAAACCTGTGCGCATGATCTCGGTCGACGTGCCTCAACCCTCGGGAATGATGCAACGCAAGCTGATTTGGTACATGGTGTATGCGGTGACCAATACGGGCAAAATCATGGCGCCGGTCAAGGATGCCCCCTTGCCTTATGAAAACGAACTTGCCGACAAACAAAAGGTTTACGAAATCAAGTCCGTGGATAAACCCATCCATTTCATCCCCGAATTCCTCCTGGAAGGGCACAATCGGTTAAATGAAAAAGATAAGGATGCGTTCAGCAAATCTTATCCGGATCGGGTAATTCCCGTGGCAGCCGCCGCTATCCAAATAAGGGAAGGATACGGCCAAAAAATCCTCACTTCCGTG
>JBEKSO010000387.1:0-4339 GCA_049516935.1 Thermoguttaceae bacterium | reverse complement strand
GGGCGGGTTGGGTAAGGCATTGATTTGCGAAGAGCCGCCCTGATTGGCCGTTATCTCATTTTCAGGCGACGGCCTTACACGGATTTCCATCGCGGGAAACATCCAGACAATGGCCGGCAAGGCGATAAGTCCCGCCGCCGTCATTCGCCACAATAAAATCCGCCATCTCGGATTTGCGCCAAACAACGCCAAGTGCACCAGCCAGGCAAGGCCCAAAATCGCCGTTATCTTCAACAGCAGCAAAATCCAAACCGGTGCGTCGACAATTGTTTGCACCAGGCGGGAAACCATGATCTGGGTATTCATGATTCGCTTCTCCTCGTCGTATTATGGGATGCCGATTGCCCTTGGGCCATATCGCGCAAGGCCAGCAGTTCCTTCTCCGATATCTTCTCTTTGGCGATAAGTTGGCACAGCAGGGCCTCGGTCGATCCGCCGCAGAAAGTATTGACCAAATCGCCCAGAAGCGAGTGGAACGTGGATTCGCGCTTTGTTTTAGGCCGATAGAAAAAGGCGTTTCCCTTTCGCCGCCGGCCGAGGTGCCCCTTGGCGTGAAGTATGGTCAAATAAGACCGCAACGCGGCGTTTTTGATGGGCCGGGGAAAAATCGCCTGGATTTCGGCCGGCTTCATCTCGCCGTGTTCCCAGAGGATCCGCATCACTTCCAATTCACCGGCGGTAAAACGGGGCATAAAAAACTCCTTCTTGCTTCAGTCGCGTTTCCGAGGTCCTGGTCCGGATGTGCAGATAATTCTGCACTTCGGCCGCCGAGTTGTCAAGGGGGAATTGCAGAATTTTCTGCATGTGAAGAAAAATATGCAGGCTGCCCCGGCGGCGGGGCTCCCCTGCCTTATTTCAGTACCACTCCCCGATCCGTTTCGACGCAGACGTCGATTAGCCGGCCGATCATCTCCCTTTCACCGGGAAATTCCACCGTTACATAACGGTCGGCGGTGCCTAGAAGCATTCCCGCCGATTCGAGCGGCCTGCCCTCCACCAGCACTTGCAGCCTCTTGCCTTGCAGTTTTTCCAAATACCGATCCGCCAGGCGCTTTCCTATTTTGGCCAATTCGGCCGCCCAGCGCTGGTGTATTCGTTGCGGAAGGCGATTGGGCATCCGCGCGGCCTCCGTCCCTTGCCGCGGACTGAAGCGAAATACGTGAATCTTGGAAAACTCCGCTTCACGTACCGCCCGGCAAGTCGCGGCAAAATCCGCCTCCGTCTCGCCCGGAAAACCCACGATCACGTCCGTCGTCAGAGCCGGTTCATCCAGCCTGCTACGAATTTCCCGGCACCGGTCGATAAACCGCCCCACCGGCCAACGCCGCCGCATCTTCCTCAAAATCGCATCCGAACCGCTTTGCATGGGAATATGTAAATGCGGACAAATCCGCTGCGGATGCTCTGCCATAAGGTCGAGCAACTCGGGCGTAACCTCGGCCGCCTCGATGCTCGATAGCCGCACGCGAAATTCACCGTCCAATGCGATAGTTCGGCGAAGCAAATCGACAAGAGCATGCCCCTCACCCCCGGGTACCCTCTGGGTGCCTCTCCCAAAGGTAGAGGGGAGTAATTCATCCGCGCCATAATGCCCCAGATGTATGCCCGTCAGCACGATCTCGGCAAACCCGGCATTGGTTAAACGGCGGATTTCCTCCAGCACCTCGTCGGCCGGCCGGCTCGTAAGCACCGGACGGACCAGCGGAATGATGCAATAACTGCATCCTTCCCGGCATCCGTCCTGAATTTTCACCCAAGCCCGATGCCGCCCTTCAAAACCGGATATCCCGCCGGCAACGTCCTCCAATCCCCGGCGTAAAAGCAAATCGGGCAGTTCCCGCTTGTCCCGGATCACTTCGCCCACTCCGGGCAGCGATGCCGCTTCCTCCGGCGCACGCGTGGCATAACAACCCATTACGATAATCTCGGCCCGGGGATTTTTCTTCGCCAACCGGCGGATGATTTTCCGGCTCTTGGCCTCGCTCTCCGCCGTTACCGTGCAGGAATTGACCAAAATCAAATCCGCCTGCTCACCATTTACCGCCTCGCGATACCCCAGCTGCAAAAATCCCTCCCGCGCATATTGCGTCTCATACTGATTAACCTTGCAGCCAAGCGTGACGGTTTTTAGAACGGGCACAATAAAAAAACCTGATAATGACCTGGAGACGTAGTAATGTGAAAAATATTAAATTGTGTAAGAACCTATCCCAAAAGTCATCCTGAGCGAAGCGAAGGATCTCGCTGGATCTAATATTTTGCCAATATTTCCCTTCTTTCTCCACCCAGGTTCTTCGCTTCGCTCAGAATGACGCATCTGTTTTGGGATAGGTGCTAAATTTATGATTGTTCATTTTGCAATTTGCAATTTGCATTTTTCAATTTGCAATAAAAGAAATCTCTATTCCCCCGGCGCCGGCTCTATCGTCGCCTTCATCGAGCCTTTGCATGCTGAAATATAAACGTCTTTGCCATAGGCGTGGATCTGATCCCGCTTCAGTTCGGCGTGTTCTTTGGTCGTCGTCAGCACGATGACTCGGCCCCGGGTATCGACCTCCTTGGCCATCAAAAATCCCTTTTCCATCGTGTATCCAAACAATTCCATGAGCATGGCGATCACATAATCATAGGTGTGATCGTCGTCGTTCCAAAGGATCACGTTGTAGCGCGGTTGCCGCTTGGGCTCGGCCGCGTCGCGCTGGCGTTTCTTTTGGACCGTTTCTTCCAGCGGCTCGACAGTTGCCGCAGCATATTCAGGCATATCCGTTCCCCGCTTCCAACTATTTAATGCCAGATAATGATTGTCGCATTGAAAGTTTAGCCCGGGAGCTTGCTCCCGGAGTTTTTCTATGTTCCATACGACATTATTTAGCTGAGTATCAAAAAATAATCCCAAAACCCCCAATAGTCGCATCCCTGACGCATCATTATACTGTGGGATAACAATTTTATACAATTTCCTCCCCGCAACGAGGCATTAATATGACCGCAATAGATCAATATCTGGAAGAAAACGCCCTGGACTTTGAAGACGAGCTTTGCCAATTTCTCCGTATTCCCAGCGTAAGTGCCGACCCGAAATGCAAGGCCGACGTGATTCAAGCCGCCCAATGGATCGCCGAACAGCTTGAAAGGCTGAATTTCGCCTCGGAAGTCATCCCCACCGACGGCCATCCCCTGGTTTTCGCCCAATCGCCCGTAATTCCCGGTGCGACTACAGTCTTGGTCTATGGACACTATGACGTGCAGCCCGTCGATCCCTTGGATAAGTGGATTACCCCCCCATTCGAGCCGTCACACCGCAACGGCAACATCTTCGCCCGGGGCGCTACGGACGACAAAGGCCAGATTTTTACGCACGTCAAGGGCGCCGAGGCCTGGGTGAAAACCGCCGGCAAGTTGCCCCTAAACCTGAAATTCCTCATCGAAGGCGAAGAAGAAGTGGGCAGCCACGCCTTGGAAAAATTCTTTGAAAAACATTCCGCCCGCCTGGCATGCGATTGCGCGGTCATCAGCGACGGCAATCAATTCGCCCCCGGCTTTCCCGCCATTTGCTACGGATTGCGCGGCATAATGTGTTACGAACTGCGCCTGACCGGCCCCAACCGCGACCTGCATTCCGGATCGTTCGGCGGCGCAGTAACCAATCCGGCTAACGCCCTCACCCAAATCCTAGCCGGCCTGATCGACGGCCAGGGCAGGGTGCAGATCCCCGGCTTTTACGACGACGTTGTGCCGCTAACCGACCGCGAGCGAAAAGAATTTGCCGCCCTGCCCTTCGACGAGCCCGGTTTCTTCCGGCAAATCGGCGTCGATGCGGCCGTGGGCGAACAGGGTTACACATCCTTGGAACGCCGCTGGGCACGCCCCACCTTCGATATCTGCGGCATGTGGAGCGGATATCAAGGCGAAGGGGCAAAAACCGTCCTCCCTTCCACCTCCGGCGCTAAAATCAGCTTCCGCCTCGTGCCCAATCAGAATCCGGAAAAAATCACCGCCGGACTAAAACAAAAATTAAACCAATTGTGCCCGCCGGGCATCCGATTCGAACTGATCGACGCCCACGGCAGTTCCGCAGTGATGGTTCCCTTGGACAGTCCTTACATCGAAGCCGCCGCCCGCGCAATAGAGCACGCCTTTGGCCGCCGCCCCGTTTTTACCCGCGAAGGAGGCTCCATTCCCATAGTGGCCGACTTCAGCAATAAACTCAAGGCCGAAACGCTATTGCTCGGTTGGGGCCAAGACGACGATAATGCCCATAGCCCTAACGAAAAATTCGCCCTCGCCGATTTCCACCGCGGCATAAAAGCCAGCGCGAAACTATGGGAAGAACTGAGTA
>JBEKSO010000386.1:0-4345 GCA_049516935.1 Thermoguttaceae bacterium | reverse complement strand
TTGAAGGCCCTTCGCATGGCCTTTAGCGCCTTTTCGGCGTGCGGGCCGGGCTGGTTCTTCAGTTCGGCCGCACGGCGTTCGACCATAAGTTCCAGCATATCAAGGGCCCGTTGGTCGATTTCAGTCTTCGCCCGATCGCGCACTTTCACCAAATGCTCGATAAGCGAGTCGGCCGTGGCCTCATCGCGAATTTCCCCCAGGACCGTGCCCATGCTTTGCAGGAACGGATATACTTGTCCCGCCGTATGCCCCACCACGGCGTCGGCCATCCCGGCGAGCAATCGGAAATCGCGCGTGGCCACGTAAAACTCGCGGAGTTGCCACGAATAGTTCTGCGGATTGCCCGCTTTTTCGAACAGCGCGGCAAAGACCAGCATTACTTCTTTGTCCAATTCGCCTGGCGGATGTTCGTTCCCATTTTGCCAAGGCCTGAGTTTTTGCGAGAGCCAGTTGCTCAGTCTCCATTCTTCATTTGATTTATATGATGCCACCAGCGAATGCTCGTATAGCTCGCGTCGATCGAGGACCATGTACCAATCGGCCAGCGTGCGATATTCCCGCGGTCCCAGTTCGTCGGATGCCTCGATGGTTTCAAAAAGTTTGACCGCTTCGGCGATTTTTCCCTGCTCGGCCAGCAAATACGCCAATGTCAAGCGCCAATAGTTGTTTGCATCGCCGGGCTTGATCCACGATTGCAACGCCTGCTCCAATTCCTTGGGCCGATCGAGTGCCACGAGGAGTTGATATTTGAGCATTTTCCATTGCATATCTTCCGTGTCGGCAGCCAGGGCTTCGTCGAGATATTTCAGCAGCCGCTCGCTTAACTCGGGCTTGGCCCCTTTGCGCGCGGCCAGGTTCATAAGCGTGATAAGATAGCGGTGTCGCAGCGATTCCTCCAACACAGCGCCTAGATCGTCATCGGCGGCGGCGTGCTTGGGCTTCGGTCCGATGTATTCCCAACATTCCTCCGCGGCACGTTCGAGATTTCGGCCCAATAGCACATCGAGATATAGCCGCTCGATATTCAACCACGGCACAATCCCTTCAGATTGTTTTTGCATCTCTTGCTTCAGCCGGTCGGCGAATCCCTCCCGGGCAAGCCGGAGATTCTCCGCCCGCTTGTCGGCCAGTTCCGTGCGGGTAAGCTTTTCCTGGTGTTCGATCTTGGCCATGCTCGCCTGGTAGCGGTCTTGCACCATGTGATCGGTCAGGCGGTATAGCGCGGCAACTTGAACCGCCAGGCGCACGGATGATTCTTCGGCGTCGGACAGCTTGTCCAGCAGCGAGAACACTTCGTTTTCACGCTCTGCCGACCACGGCTGGATCAAAAGGGTATTGAAAAGCGTGGCGGCGCAAGTTGTGCGATTTTCTTCTGTCGCTTTGTCCAATTGTTCCCGTAAAAAGGCCAGATGCTCTTCGGCCCCGACGCGCGACGATAAGACCTGCACTAACGACTGGGCTAATTGCCCCTTGGGAGTCGCATCGGTCTCGGCCGCCCAGCGTTTATGCAACTCGGCGGCGAGTCGTTTCCATACGTCAGCTTCGATAGCCGGATCGTTAGGCATGATCCAGGAAATGTAACGCTGAATTTGCTCGGCGGGAAGTTTGTTCGCGTCCGATTTCAATAGCTCGGCGGCGGCCTTGCGCACCCGCCGGCACTGGTCGGTTTGTTGGAACCGCCAGTTATTCATGATATTATCAGCCATGCCCTGCTGGAATTCGCTTTTGGCGAAAAACAATGCGGAATCGGCCAGCGCCGCCTCCCAGCGCTTGTCAATCCGGTCGGTGTAAAGATTGTATCCCTGACCCAACGCCTGCTGGACGGCCGCTTGGAGTTTTGCACTCGCTTCGGGCGGCAACCTGCCGGACGTTTGGCCTTCCTTGAGCCATTGCTCGATGAGGGTATCGGCTTCGTCCAACCGGCTGCTTTTGACAAGCGCGCTAAGATATTGTTGATATGGCGACGCGCCCGGCGGATTTCGCTTCATCCAGCCGGCCAAATAATCGACCAATTCTGGAAATCGGCCCTCCCGCTCCAGCAATTGGGCGTAGCAGTTCCGCAACATTTCTTCCTCGTTGGGCAACCATCGGGCCTGGTCCGTAAGCACACGGGCAATCCAGGCGTAGGCCGATTCGTAATCGCCCGAATTGGCCAGGTTTTGTGCGTATTGCTGCTGCAAGTTGGCGTCGTGCGGATACTGCTCGGCCAATTGTTTTTCGAGGGCGAGCCATTCGTCCGACCGGCCCGTCTGCTGCAAATAATTCGCCCGCTGCTGGTTCCACTGCTTAAGGCCCAGTAAATATTGTGGCTGACGCTCGAAGACCGGCTTGAGCGCATCGAGCAAGGCCAGCATTTGGTTGGCCTCCAAAATGCTGGCCGACTGACCTAGCAGATGGTTGGCTAGAAATAGATCGTCGATAAATTGATTGCCGGTGGACGGTGATTGCGCTAATTGTGCGGCTTCGGCAAGAATGTGTTGTTTCAGTTCCTCCCGACGGCGGCTGACATTTAAGAAAGCGTTGCGAATCCAACACAATCCCGGTTTTCCGTCGGCCAGCTTTTTGGTCTCTTCCAAGTATTCCATGGCCCGGGGCCATTGTTGGCTTCGGGCGAAATGGAGCATCAGGACCACATTATCGTCGAAGTTTGCCATGCCCGAGGCTATTGCCTGCTTGGCGACGATAAGTTTCGGCAATGGTTCGTGCAGGAATTGGATTTGATCGCGCCCGGTCAACTCTTGGGCGACTTGTTGGTCCAAGGTCTCGGGCGAAAGCGGTTTGAATTGTTGCACGGCCCGCGAGGTCTGCCGGCCTTCGGCGTCGAAAGTTTCGATGCGGCCCGCCCACCATGCGCCTGCTGCTTCGACAATATCCTCGCACTTCGTAGAACTGGTAATTTTGCCATCCTGTCGCTCCTCGATCCAAAGAATTACGTGCCGCTGGGTGTCGATCATCAAGTCGGTTTCGCTCCGCGGACTGGCGGGGTATCTTATGGCCAGCAAGGTGCGGTTATCGCCTTGCGGTTTTAGTTCGACTTGGCATTGCGGATAGCTTCTTTCCAGCGAATTGAGCGTGTATAATCCCAAGTCCAATGGCGGCTTGGTTAGGTCAAGCGGCGTAGACTTCCTGACCTGTCCAAGTTGGAACGCCTTTGAAAACACACCTCGTTCTTTATCGTTGCACCATTGGACCATAGTTTGCTGTCCACCGCCTTGGCTGCGGATGAGCCATTTCTGGTTTGAAACCAGCGATATCGTTTCGGATCGCGACGTGACCTCGCCCCAGCGCACGTCGAACGATTCACTGCTACGATTGATCTCCAATCCGCCTGTTAATTGGGCAAGTTGATCGTTGCGCAAAAGGCTTTGAGCCAATGACCTTGACTCGGCCGACCATAGCGTCTTTGGCTCCTTGGCCGCGGTTTTACGTTCAGCCGGCGGCAGGTAGGGGAAAAGACTGGTAAACCATTGCTCGTCATGCGGTGGTTTCCCAGCCCAAGGGCCGAAATGATCTCGCCGGTTATAGCTTAGAGTTTCGCTATATGCTCTACCACTACTTAAGGAAAAGCGATCTTCCTGAAAATCACCTGCATAGAAATTGACGCCGGCCATAACTCCAAAACCCGCTTGGGATTCGCCCACAAAACCAAATGCCATTCCCGGTCTAGGCATATCGGCTGCTAAAAATAGTTCATTGGCCAATTCTCTTGATCTTTTTCCAAATCCAGCCTCCAAGATGTTGCCTGAGACTGGTTCAAAATGAAGCTCTAGGCGATTAATCACTGTTCCTCCGAAGTCGTACTTCTCTTTGTGCTCTCCTCTGCCGGAGATTTCATCAATTGATATATCTCCGTCCAAGGCAAGCGATTTTTGCTTGTTGTCATCCGCGAGACTACCTAAAGCGTCATAATCCAACAAATATTTGTCCGTTCCTCCCGCTGTCTCAATAGATTCTCCAAGTTCGGAGCCATCTCGAACCAGTGTTCCTCTTGTGAATGTTGAAAAGCCTCGAAATACAGGACTGGAAGACGGCATGGGGCCATTTACCTCTTCAGTTTGGCTAGTTACAAGGCTGAGGTTGGTTTCGAACGGCCCGATGGAGCCCGGCCCACCTACAATTTCCCAACCGCCTCCAATTCCGGCCATTCGGCGCGATACCTGCCCGGGCGCTTGCCTTGGCTGTGAATTGCGTCCCAGGGCGGCCAATTGCCCCAGCACCGTACTGCGCAATCCGATCCGCCAGTTGCCGGCGAGTTTCATCTGCTGCTGGACCAGTTCGTAATTGGCATTGTCGCGTCCTTCGGCAAAGAATTTTTCCCCATCCCGCATCTGAAAACCGCGTTTCA
>JBEKSO010000385.1:0-4360 GCA_049516935.1 Thermoguttaceae bacterium | reverse complement strand
CGATTCAGTCGCGGCCATGCGCGGCCGAACCGATTTGTTAAGGCATTTGGATTACGAAGAATAAAATCGAGTCAAGCCCACGGGTTGCAACCCGTGGGCTTAAGGACTTTACCAACTATGTCCACCAATTCCATCACAGAACGAGCGGAACAAATTTTGAGATCCCGGGCCGAATTTCGGCCACGCGGCGAGTGGTTCCCTAAATCGCCCGAGGCCGAAGGCGGTTGCGGAGTGACCGGTTTCGCCTGCACCATTCCGGTGGGCGGCAAGCATATATACGAGCCCTCGATCCAGATGCGCAACCGCGGCAACGGCAAGGGCGGGGGAATCGCGGCCTGCGGCCTGGTGCCGGAAGACATGGGCGTATCGAGCAAGGTCCTGGAAGAGGACTATATTCTCCAGGTGGCGCTTTTGGACGCATCGGCCAAAGAGGAAATGGAAAAATCCTGCATCGAGCCTTATTTCGACATCGACCAGGGCGGCATGGTTCCCACGGTGGACGATTATCGCGACGTGCCGCTGTTGGAAGTCCGGCCGCCGGACGTGGCCCGCTACTTTGTCCGCGTCAAACCGCAAGCGCTGGCGAATTTCGCCAATGAAAAAGGTTTGAAATGTCTATCCGATCGGGAAGTGGAAGACGAATTCGTATACCAGAATTCGTTGCGGCTGAACACAAAATACTACGCCTCGCTGGGCGATAAGCGGGCGTTTGTAATGTCGCACGCGCGGAACCTGATCATACTGAAGATCGTGGGTTACGCCGAAGCGGCAGTGCAATACTACCGCATGCCCGACACCCGGGCCCACGTCTGGATCGCCCACCAGCGGTATCCGACCAAGGGGCGCGTATGGCATCCCGGCGGGGCGCATCCGTTTATCGGACTGAACGAGGCGTTGGTTCACAACGGCGACTTTGCAAATTACGCTTCGGTGTGCGAATATCTGGCCGGTCGGAACATCTTCCCCCAGTTCCTTACCGACACCGAGGTTTCGGTGCTGTTGTTCGATCTCTGGAACCGGGTGTACAAGTACCCGGTCGAGTACATCATCGAGGCCTTGGCGCCTACAACTGAACTCGACTTCGACCGGCTGCCCGCGGATAAACAGCGGATTTACCGGCAGATCCAAGCATCTCACATACACGCCTCTCCCGACGGTCCATGGTTTTTCATTATCGCCCGCAGCCTGACCGAATCAAAATCGTTCCAACTGCTGGGCATCACCGACACGGCCATGCTCCGGCCGCAGGTTTTTGCGCTGCAAGAGGGCGATGTTTCCATCGGGCTGATTTGCTCCGAGAAACAGGCGATCGATGCGACACTGGCCAGCCTGGCGTCCGAGGATCCGCGATTCACGCCCGTGGCCGACATCTACTGGAACGCCCGGGGCGGAAGCCATACCGACGGCGGCGCGTTTCTGTTGACCGTCAGCCCGGCCAACGGCAATGGAACATCTTCGGCAACGCCTTCTGCCCATGGGCCTGACCTAGCCAAAAAGCCGACTTCGGTCAATGGGCACTACGGACTTAGCGTGACCAATAAATTCGGCGTGCCTGTCTCGACGCTATCCGATCAGTCGCACTGCAACCTTTCCATCCCGCCAGTAAAACCGGCGAAAACCGATCAGGATCTTGCAGCCGTTCAACGGGTCATTGAAGAAGGCGATGCCGAAGGTTTATTTCAATACTTATGCGGGCACACGTCGGAGATAAGTTTCGATCATCTTCGTTGGCTTGTAGATGAAACTGCCGCTTTAACCGCGGAAAAAGCATCCGGCCTGGGCATCGACGCCTTCACTTTGGCCATTGATCGGCGTTATGCCACGGGGAATAAAAAACGCAGTTCGGTGCTTACAATCTTCCGCGGCGGCCTGGAGCGGATTTTTGATCGTCAGCCGATTTGCGGCAAGGGCCACCTAGGCACGCACGCGCGGATCACCTGGCAAACCCGGGACCAGTTGATCGGTCCCCATGGCCAACAGACAACACTCTTGATCGACGCCCGGGGTTTTTCGCCCGAGGGCGACGCCTGCGATGCGACTTTGGCGGTCAAGGCATATCATCTGGGTTGGAAGCACATCGTGCATTACAACACCCGGGGCACGCGGTTCCACGGGGTTGGTTTCGGCCCGCGGACCGACGGCCTGCGTATCGATTGCTACGATAATCCCGGCGATTACCTGGGCTCGGGCATTGACGGTCTGGCAATATTCGTCCACGGCAATGCCCAGGATCAGCTCTGCCAGATATCCAAGTGTGGCAAGTTGGTCGTATTCGGCGACGTGGGACAAACCTTCCTCTACGGCGCCAAAGGTGGCGAAATCTACGTACTGGGCAACGCGGCCGGCCGCCCCATGATCAACGCCGTGGGACGCCCGCGCGTGGTGATCAACGGCACGGCCTTGGATTTTTTGGCCGAATCGTTCATGGCTGGCGATCCGCGGACCGGAGGCGGTTTCGCCATAGTCAACGGCATGCAATACGATCAGCAGGGCAAGCTGATTCCCCTGGATCTGCCATATCCGGGCAGCAACCTGCTTTCACTGGCTTCCGGCGGGGCGATTTACGTCCGCGATCCGCATCGAACACTGGTCGAAGAACAACTGAACCTCGGGGCCTACCGCCCGCTGGGCGCAGACGACTGGAAACTAATGCTGCCCTACCTTGAAGAGAACCAGCGATTGTTCGGCATTCGCATCAAAGAAGATCTGCTCACCGTCGACGGCGTACTCAGCGAGCCAGCGGAAGTTTACCAAAAAGTGATGCCCCGCAAAGACGCCGAAATTGAAGCCGAGATGGAAGGAATGGGAGAATAACAATGTCGAATACATTACAATGGAACGGCGCCGAACTGGCCGGCGAAATCGAGCGCCGCAGCGGCACTAAAGTGCTGGCTTGTTTCCAGTGTCACAAGTGCTCAACGGGCTGCCCGATCGGTCCCGATATGGACCTGCTGCCTAGCCAGATCATGCGGCTGGTGCATTTTGGCGCGGAGTCTGAAGTACTGGAGTCGCGAGCTATCTGGCTCTGCGCCTCGTGCGAGACCTGCACCACGCGCTGTCCCCAGGGCATCGACATAGCCGGAGTCATGGATGCCTTGCGGATCCTAGCCGTCGAGCGCAAAGCTGCGATCCCCGACGGTCACGGCAGGCAATTCAATCGAAGTTTTTTGGGCAGCGTTCGCCGCCACGGCCGTGTGTTCGAGGTGGGCATGCTGGCAATGTACAAGCTTCGCAGCGGAGACCTCTTTTCCGACGTGGGCAAGGTGCCGCAAATGATCGCCAAGGGAAAAATATCGTTCTTTCCGCATCGCAGCGGCAATACAAAAGAGGTTAGGGAGATTTTTAAACGCGCCGAAGAGGAGGAAAAAAACCAGTGAAATACGCATTCTTTCCCGGTTGCAGCCTGGAATCGACCGCATGGGATTTCGACCGTTCGACCCGCGCCGTGTGCGGCGCGCTGGGCATCGAACTGGAAGATATCCCCAACTGGGTTTGCTGCGGATCAACGCCGGCCCACGCCTCTACTGCCTCGCTGGCAGTGGCCCTGCCGGTTATGAACCTGCAAAAGGCCTACCGGATGAATGATCCCGTGATGACGGCCTGTGCTTCGTGCTACGCCCGGCTGCGTACGGCCAACTACAAGGTTTCCCACGATCCGGCCGAGCGAAAACGCACCGAGCGGATCACGGGAAAACCTTACGACGGCAGCGTGCCGGTGCATCACGTGCTCGACGTGCTAGTGAATCATCTCGGCCTGGATTCGATCCGTGCGGCGGTCCGCAAGCCGCTGGCCGGACTGCGCGTAGCCTGCTATTACGGTTGCCTGCTCAGCCGGCCGCCGGAGATTGTAGCTTTTGACGATCCCGAACATCCCACGGTGATGGACAATCTAGTGGCTGCGCTTGGGGCCGAGCCGGTCGATTGGCCGTATAAAACCGAATGTTGTGGGGCCAGCCTTTCCATGACACACGTTAATGTTGTCAGCCGCCTGGGCCACCGGCTGTTATCGATGGCCCAACAGGCCGGAGCGCAATGTATAGCGGTCGCCTGCCCCTTGTGCCAGGTGAATCTGGATCTGCGCCAGGCCGACGCCCGCGCCGCACATGGCGAATTACCGCAAACGCCGGTCTTGTACATTACGCAACTTCTCGGGCTGGCACTGGGTCTTTCCATGAAAGAACTGGGACTTTCAGCGCTCTCAGTCAGCGCCGAATCGCTGCTAAATAGCCCTCACCCTAGCCCTCTCCCGACCAACCTTCGGTCGGTGCCCGGAGAGGGAACTGCATCCGTAGGGGCCGGAGTGGGAGAAAAAATATGAAATCAAACTCAGTTCCAAATGTTCTAACTGTGAACAACACAA
>JBEKSO010000384.1:0-4377 GCA_049516935.1 Thermoguttaceae bacterium | reverse complement strand
AATCGAACTCCTCTTGGATCTGGCTTTCCACATTCCCTTTGATATTGGGGCCATCAACCAGATCGACCACGCGGGCCGTTCCCGGCCCCACTTTTTGTTTCACGTGGGAGTCGTAGGTCGAGGTTTTGGATTTGGCTTCGGGCCGCTCGCCGTCGCCTTTTCCCTTGCCAAGTCCCATGCCCGGTATTACGTTGCATTTATCGCAGCCCGCTCCGCCGCAGAACTGACAGACCATTTGATCTTTGGCCTGCGCGAGTTGTTGCATGGCGTCGTCGAGCATTTTCATCTCGTCGATTTGCTGCTGCAAATTGCCCATGCAGTTCTGCATATCGCCCAGGGCTTTGGCGGCGTCTTTGGCATTGCCTTGTTTCATACATTGGGCGCATTGACCCAATTTGTTGGCCATATTCTGCAATTGTTGCATTTGCGGGCCCTGCTGTTGCAACTGCCGCAATTGCTGCTCCAATTTTTCGGCGTCCGCTACCTGGCCGGCCTTGCGCATTTGCTCGGCTTGTTTCTTGAGATCGGCTTGGGCCGCCTTGTGACTCTCGGCCAGCTTGTCGAGCTTGTCTTTCATCTGATCGAGTTGTTTTGCCAGGTCGGCCTTTTGTTTGTCGGTCAGCTTGCTGTTTTCCAACTGATCCTTGAGTTTTTTCAGATCGTCGGCGGCCTGTTTTAAATCGCCCTTGCTAATGTCCTGGGCGAATTTATCGGCCGGTCCGCGGTCGATGTTTTTCAACTGGTCCAATTGCTCTTTGATTTTTTCCGCTCCGCCCAATTGCTGGCGTCGTTCCTGCACTTGCCGGGAGAGATCGTTGAGCTTGCCCAGCGCCTTTTCCCGGTTGGGGGGAGTTTCGGTCATTTCCTTGGCGCCGTCCTCCAATTTTTTGAAAAGGTTTTCCGCTTCTTGCAAGCCTTCCTTTTTAGCCTGTTCGCGGCGTTCTACCAGTTGTTTGCGCACCGATTCGGAGGCATTTTTGACTTGAGTTTTTGCTTCCAGGTTTTCCTGCTTGGCATCGGCCGAATTATCGACCAGCGAGGGATTGACGAAGAACATCACGAAAAGCGCCGCACAGGCCGGGGCCAAAGGCAGCAAAAGTTTCCGCGGGGGGATAACCGCGAATTTTTCCGCCACGTCGATGCGTTCAACGCGCCTCAGGGCATCGGCGCTTACCGCCTGGCCGGCCTCGGATTGCAGATCATCCGGCGGCATTGCCAAGGCGCTGGATACCCGCTCTTTGAGGGCAAAGCGGCGATCGATCTCCATGGCGGCTTCCAACGTAGGAGCGCGGCTTAGAGCCGTCCAGATTGCGGCCCCCAATAGTCCCAACGCCGCTGCGCCGGCAATCCAAATCCAAGTTTGTACGAGTAGGGGATGGTATTTATCGACAACGATGATCAATAGCGCTATGAGCAAGGCCGCGGACAAGCACCAGCCTAAGACGCTCACGAATCGTTGCAAGGTTATTCGCCGTTGCGCTCGGCGGACTTGTTTGCGGAGTTCGTCCATATAGATACACTGCGAAGTCAACTTACCTAAATCCCTTAATCCCTTTGCCCCGCTGCTTTGCTGTAATTACTCAAACTGTAAACGTCCAGCCAAGCAGGAGCCACGTAAACGCGGCTGACAACGCTGCAGGCCAAAGAGTTATAGCAAGTTAATTGACCTCCCAACCTGACGTAAACGTCAGGCCTATTACCGCTGCGCGGAAACGCCCGTAAACGGGCGTAACGCCATGATTTATGCCAATATTGAACATAACTCTTTTACAGTTTTATTAATTATATCACGGCGCTTGGTTTTGGGGTAGGCGGGGACACGGCCCGATTTCAGCCGGCTATTTTTGAATTTCGATTTTACAGCAAGGATCGCCGTCATGCCGGCAGGCGGTGCGGAGCACGGGGCGTCCCACCACCTGGGACATCATATCAAGATCGACGGAGCAGATAGTGCGGTTTGCGTCGAGCATGCTGATAAAGGGACAACTGCGCTTATATACGACCAGTTTTCCGTCTTCTTCGACCGCCTCCAAGATTCCGCCTTCCTCGATAAATATAGACATCAACTGGCGGAGTCGATCTTCAGATTTCTTGGCGGTAACCTTGCCATTGTAATGATCGGCCAGAATCCGACTTGTCTTTTTAAGAACCTTGTCCTTCAATTGGTCGCCGCCGATTTCGAGGATTGCTTTCCAGATTGCGGGCACCACCAAGCGCTGATTCGAGGAAAAAAGCAGCACCAAAGCGTCATTGGTGGCCTTGAACATGTACCTTGGCCGGCCTCGTCCCGGCAGACGTTCGGCGCTTTGTTCCACGAATCCCGCGGACACTAATTCGTGAAGTTGCTCGGTTACGGCGGTCCTGGTAACGCCAGTAGCCTGAACCAAATCGGTGACGCTATAAGGCGGATTGCCCACCAATAGCTTTACAATTTTCAGTCCAGCCGCACTAACCGTTGCTTCAGGCATTGTTTTACGTCCCGGATGTTGTTAAACATCACCTATGGCACGCGACGAATCGAACTTTCCATAATGACACAAACGGCAATTTTCCTGTAAAAGCCGATATTAACGATTTTAATTCTTGCCGGCAAATCCCCTCCATTCAACTAGAATGGTTCAACTATCTTTATGCGGCTCGAATGAGACTATTGGAAGATTCGTGTATAGTATAATGTTTTATCTTAAATTCCTAATAAAATCTTATTGAAAAAATGCAAATTACTGAAATTCCCTGGGGAAAACAGTATCTTTCTCAGGTATGTCAAATAAAATTGATTGACTAGAAAATGGGATCACAAGATAGTGTCCGTAGCTTGCTCGTTTGGCAACGAAAAACATCCCAACTCCTTTGGATATTTGGAGTTCGGACGTTCGGTTTGTTGTAAAAAAGCCCATCTAAGCCCCGGGCTACGATGGCAGTGTGGCACTGGTATTTTCCGCATTCATCCTACAAAATGAGGGTTTGGAGAGACGGTTCGATCCATGGAACGTCTTATGGACGCATAGACGGAGCCTGTTGTTTCTCTATCCGCCAAGATAACTATTTTGTCACTCAGGTTAGGTTGAAGGAGAAATCCATGTTCAGAAAAAGGATTCTTGTGCTTGCCGCGTGCATCAGCTTGTTTGCCATGTCTGCGCCGCGGGCACAGCAGCCAAACCAATCATTGCCCGGCCGCCCGGCCTCTGAGCCGGTTGCAACAAAGCACGTGCGGGGCAGCCTTTACCAGGTGAGCGGCGGGATCGGCAACGCCTTTTTTTACGTCGGGCCCGACGAAGTCCTGGTGATTGACGCCAAGATCAGTGGGGAAGCAGCCAGCCAAATGTTTGCGGAAATAAAAAAGGTCGCCGATAAACCGGTACGCCGCGTAGTGCTGACGCACAGCGATGGCGATCATGTCAACGGACTGGTCGGGTTTCCGCCGCACCTGACGATTATCTCCCATGAGAATGGACGCCGGGACATTGCCCAGGCCAACGCCTCGGCGACGACGAAAGTGCCGCTTCCCAATGAAACATTTTCCAAGGATTTAACCTTGTATTTGGACGATACCGAGGTGCAACTGCTTTATTACGGTCCGGCACACACCAACAGCGACGTCGTAATCTACATCCCGTCGGAAAAAGCAGCGATTGTCGGCGATCTCGTTTTTGTGGGCCGCGACCCCCTGATCCACGCGAGCAAGCACGGTTCCTCTTTCGGCCTGGTATCAGCACTAAAAGCGATTATTCAACTGGACGCGGACATTTTCCTGAGCGGGCACGCCGACGGAGTGGACAAAAAAACCATCGAGGCATTAATCGCCCAGATCGAAGAGAAGCAGGCCAAAGTCAAAGCCCTAGTGCAGGAGGGAAAATCGCTGGCGGAAGTGCAAAAAGCGTTTGCCGGCGCCGATCAGCCGGCCGCGCCCGGTAGCCGTCGCTGGCCGAGCCTGGTGGAGGTCATTTACCAAGAGCTGACTGAGAAAAAGTAGGGTTTTACCGGCTTGCGGGTTTTCTTTCCGATGGTAAAATTGTTCATAAGCGTTTGCCCCTCTATTATTAAGTTATATGGGAGCGGCGCCGTACCCGCCCGGTTAAACCGGCGAATATCATTTTAGAATATCAACGGCATACTGCGTGATATCATTTATCAAGCAGGGTGAAAGAGCGAAAAGTGATTTTCGCAAGCCCTTGACATATAAGAGATTGGCGGCGTAGCTCAGTTGGTCAGAGCAGCGGAATCATAATTGAAAACCTATTTTCTGTACACCATCTAAAAACACCGAGAATATCGTGTTTTTCCGCTTCTATTCGCTTTTTTCGGTTTTCAATGTTCAGGTGTACAAAAGTGTAAAGAAGTGGCAAAACAGGTGTCAAAACGGGTGTCGAAACACCA
>JBEKSO010000383.1:0-4392 GCA_049516935.1 Thermoguttaceae bacterium | reverse complement strand
GGCAACGATTCAAGAGCATGATTCTCGGTCATTCACGCATTGTGCGCGATTTAGGCCGAGGGCGCAAGATGAGTTTTGAAAGATTTTCCGGACACCATTGGGACAAGCCAGCAGTGGCACCCAACCCGAATAATTATATGTGACGCAATACTAGCGGGTTCGACAATTTCGTTGAATCGAGGCGCGAGATCCATGTCTTCGGCCGGAGGACGCTTTTCGCCGGGACTCGTTCGACGGGCTTGATGGCCGGGCAGGTTGGACGCGCGGCGGGGCAAGCGTATGTTCTTTCTCAACGGATAACGTCTGACGGATCAGCCGCTCGATGGCCTTGAGGTGTTTTCGCTCGTCATTGTCGCAGAGCGAAAAGGCGATGCCCGTCGCTCCTGCCCGCCCGGTGCGGCCGATTCGATGGATGTAGGTTTCAGGCTCATGGGGGAGATCGTAGTTCATGACGTGCGAGATTCCCTCGACGTCGATGCCGCGAGAGGCGACATCGGTGGCCACCAGGACATGCGTCCTGTCCGACTTGAAATCGGCCAAGGTCCTCTGCCGCGCCGCCTGGCTCTTGTTTCCGTGGATGGCGTCGGCGCGAATGCCCGACTGGTTCAACTGCCGCGCTACGCGGTCGGCGCCGTGCTTGGTGCGGGTAAAAACCAGGGCCCGGGTGACGGCCCGCGTCTTGAGCAGATTCGCCAATAGCTGAGTCTTTTGCTTTTGAGGCACAAAAAACACCGAATGTTCGATGAGTTCGGTAGTCGCCTGAACCGGGGCAATCCGCAGGCGGACCGGATCGCGGAGGATCGTGGCGGCGAATCGCTCGATTGTCTCGGGAATGGTGGCGGAGAACAGGAGCGTCTGCCGCCGCTGGGGCAGCTTGGAAATGATGTAGCGGACGTCCGGCAGGAATCCCATGTCGAGCATGCGGTCGGCTTCGTCGAGGACAAAGGTCTCGACCGAGCCGAGATCGATATAACCCTGGTTCATCAGATCGATCAACCGGCCGGGCGTTGCAACCAGGATATCGACGCCGTTTTTTATAGCCCGAGTTTGCGGATTCTGGCCCACGCCGCCGAAAACGACGGTTTGCCTTAGGGCGGTGTTATATCCGTATGTTTGAAAACTTTCGCCGATCTGCGCGGCCAGTTCTCGTGTGGGCGAAAGCACCAACACGCGGATGCGGCGGCCGCGGCCGCGGGGCGGATTTCCGGCAGCCGTCAAGCGGTGCAAAATGGGCAGTGCAAAGGCCGCAGTTTTGCCCGTGCCCGTTTGTGCGCAGCCCAGCAAGTCGCGGCCTGCCAAGACGTGTGGAATAGCTTTGGATTGGATGGGGGTGGGAATGGTGTAGCCTTGGGCTACGACGGCACGCAGGATGGGCTGGGAAAGCCCAAATTCTTCAAAGGTCATCTAAGGTACCTGAGGGGTGTTCCAGGACCATATGAGAGGAACACAAACCGCGTTCTCAGAAAGCCATTGGCACCTGGCAGTAATCCAATGGCCGACGCCGAGAGGACTGATTAGGCTATTATCGCACGTTAAGCCGGGCAAGTCCAGCGGTCTTCCTATCTATTATTGACATATTCGATGAAGGGACGGTGCAAAATGCCGGTCCGGGGGGTTTTGGGCCGTCAATTAACCGGCTTGAACATCCGCCTGTGCACCTTCTGATAGGTCTGAGTGGCCACAAGTCCCGTCAAAAAGAAGGGGATCGTCAGCACCGCCTTGCATATCACGCGCCAGTGCAACATTCGTATCAGCTTGATCACCACCCCCGCCACGTGCAGCGGGCTGTAGAACTGCCCGTCGATCAGTTTGCGCAGATTGGCGATGTATGGGGCCGAGTACTGGTCGCTATAGACGAAGCCCTCGTTGTCAATGTGGTAGCCCGGCATCTGCCCGACCAGTTCCTTCAGGCCGGAGTAGGGGTCGCTGCGCAACCTGGATACATGAATCAGGTCCACGCCGATCGATCGGGCGAAGGAGGCCGTGGAGAGCATCTGTTCCTCGGTTTCACCGATGTTGCCCACGATAAAATAGGCGTTGATAACCATCTTCGACTTTCGCAGCACGTCGAACCACTCGCGGATCTGCTGGGTGGTGAACCCCTTGCCCATCGACTTGAGCGTCGCATCCTGGGTGGACTCGACGCCTATCAGCATGGCTATGAATCCGGCCTGCTCCATCTTGCGGATGACGTCGGGGCGTTTGGCTATCTCCGCCCGGGCATTGACCACGTAGTGCTTGCGGATCTTCTTCGCCATGAGCATGTCGCAGATCTTGGCGACCCGGTCCGGCTGATGCGTGAAGATGTCGTCGACGAAAAAGATCAAATCGGCGTCGATCTGCTCGATCTCGCGGACGATGGATTCGGGCGAGCGCGGCGACCAGGACCGCTTCACGCCCCAGGGGTTGATGGAGAAGCTGCAGAATTTGCAGTTGAACGGACAACCGCGCGAGCCGGCGACTTTGTCCAACTTGATCCCAGTGCTAATGCCCTTGCTCGTAAAATAGTATGGGTGGCGGCGGAGATCGCGGGCGGGCATCAGGTTCTCGTCCAAGGGCGCGTTTGCGCGGGGCGGATTGTGCACCAATTGACCATCGTCACCGCGGTAGACAAGGCCGGCAACCTCCGACCACGCGCGGCCCGCGGCAATCTCGACTATCGCCTGCTCGCCGTCGCCGCATACCACGGCGTTCACATTCGGACAGGCCTCGAGCCAGTAACGCGGATTTTCGGTCGCCGTACGCCCGCCCAAGATGGTCATCACCCCCGGCGGCAAGGCGTTGATGTCGTCGCGTATCTCCTTAAGGTCCCTCGGCCAGTTGATGGAATAGCACACCAGGTCGGTATCCGGTTTGAGGAACTGCTGCGTGCTGGGCGAGCGTTCATGCCGGAAGTTGACCAGATCGATCCGCTGGGCATACGGGCGGAGTGCGGCGGCGATGTACTCCAACCCCAACGGCGGAAAGGATGTCATCGAACTGCGCGTATGCTTATAAGGAAATATGCATAGGACGTGGCGATACATGGCACTCGACTTGACAATGGCGTTGGTTGGCGGAGCATGGTAATTTGGTCAGATTAGCTAACACCGGCCGTTGTGTCAATCGCAAGTTGTGTGCTGAGATTCCAGGAAATTGGTGATATGATAGGCTGTAATAACATAGGTACAAGATGAAATTGACCGCCTAGAAGCCATGTAAATACACATTTATGTGTGGAAAATCTGCGGTTTGCAAATGAATCCCCCGACCGCCGCCGAGTCGGGCAACCCGATGTAATGAGGAGTTGCCTTATGAACAAACCAAGTTGCCAAAAAATCGCCTCGGCGCTGTTCGCAGGCTTGCTGATGGTCCCCCCCGGCGTTCGTGCAGCAGACGAGCCGCGCAAGCTCTCCTTCGACGGAGTGCTTTGCGAGCGCCGCTTGGCGATTGGAGACATCGATCCATCGATGCCGTCCGACTGGAGCGGATATACACACCTGGTCATGGAAATGCGCACCTCCACGCCGTAGCGGTTTGCACTATGGGTTTACACGGCCGGCGGTCCGCGGCGGATTGAGATCCAGCCGTTCGGGCAGAATGTGTGGCTGCGGGCGTCCGTGCCGCTGCGGTATTTCAAAGGCATCGAGCCGCAGTGGGCGCCGGGCTTGCCGGCGACTCACACTCTCAACATGGCCGACGACCTGGCAGTCATCGACGGCTGCAAGAGGCGGTGCAAATTCTGGTGAGAGATTTTGATAAAACGGGGATACCGGAGCGATTCCGGGGAGACATTTCTCTTGACGATAAATGTTGGAATGAATTTGGCGTTCTCAATACGTTATTCGGGGGTGCGTATTATGCGAAAAATCACATTATGAAAAATGCGTATAGGGAATTTCCCGGCAGTTGAGCAGGCGACTTCAGTCGCCGATTGCCTTGGAAACAAGCACAAGTCGGCGATAGGAGTCGCCTGCTGCATCTTTAGCTCTTTGCTTCCCGCCTTTTAAGAGGGTAGACCGGGTTACGGTCGACACATATCAATTCAATAGCGTATGCGAGCGATTCCATAGGGTGCGATCTTCTCGCCGTCGCACGGTGCGCGGCAAGTGGATCACCCGTAAGACTTTTTGGAGGGAGTAATTTCATGAGATACCTAACGATAGCAATTGCGATTGTGTTGGGTTGGGCCGTGCTCAGACCAGCCGAGGTGGCCGCGAAACCGCCCAACAGCGGAAACAGCGGCAACAGCGGGAACAGTAATCAGAATTACAATGGGAATAGTAACAAGAATTACAATTCGAACTGGAACAACTCGAACTGGAAATGGAATTCGTGGCACCCGTATTACCACGACTATTATTACTACGCCCAACGGCCCATCTACGAGAATCCAATATTTTCGGGTCTGCC
>JBEKSO010000382.1:0-4411 GCA_049516935.1 Thermoguttaceae bacterium | reverse complement strand
TGTCCGAGCATGCGCGCGATGGCCAAACCCACCACCGGGCCGTGTCCTTGATCGTAGTATTGCCCGTTCTGATAGGCGGGATCGCGGATGATGGCGTTGCGCCCGACTATGTCGAAGGCCATGGCCTGGCTGGTCAGTCGCGCCGATGTGCCGGCTGCTATTGCTCCGGCCAGCCGATCGCCGTAGCGGGTGGCCCAATTCAAGACCATGTTTCCGCCCAGGGACGCGCCCACTACTCCGCGGAGCCGGCCGATGCCCAAGTGATCGATCACGAGCCGCTGGGCATCGACGATGTCGGCCACGGTAATGACGGGGAAATCGGCGCCGTAGGGCCGGCCGGTTTCGGGATTGAGGCTGTTCGGGCCGGTAGTGCCGCGGCACCCGCCCAAGATATTCGGGCAGACAACGAAGTAGCGGTCGGTGTCGATGGACTTGCCCGGCCCGACCACAATGTCCCACCAGCCGGGATCGTCGGCGTCGTCGTGCCGGGCGACGTGTGAATCGCCGGAAAGGGCATGGCAAATCAGCACCGCGTTGTCGGCCCGTGCGTTCAGCCGGCCGTAGGTTTCGTAGGCCACGGTGACTTGCGACAAATGCCCGCCAAGTTCCAGTTCCAACGGTTCGTCGAAAGTCACATACTCGGCGTACTTTAACGGCCGGGCATGACGGAGCGTATCGCTGCTTTCAAAAAGATCGTTGCTCATTAGGGGTTGGAGGTTAGGAAGTCAGGGGGAGGAATGAATATGCATAAAATTGCTTATTGTTTTAGGGGTGGCATTGCCACGTTCGTCGTGGGCATGTCGGAAGTGCCATAAAAACACGGCATGTCCACGCAAGCGTGGACATGGCACCCGTGCATAAAATCGCTTATTTTTTAGATTGTTACCATTTATGATATACAATATACCATCTATTTCCCATATGCCCTAGAGAGATATAACGGCCGCGACCAAAGCGCGACCGACCAACCTTCGGTTGGTGCCCGTCGCGGCTTTACATTGTAGGACACTATCACTTTATTGTTGCGATGCTTTCAGCGCTTGATCCAAATCGGCCTTGATATCCTCGATGTCTTCCAGGCCGACGCTGACGCGGACGTAATCGTCGGTAATGCCGGCGGCCTTGAGCTCTTCGGGCGATTGCTGGCTGTGGGTGGTGCTGGCCGGATGGATGACCAGGGTTTTGGCGTCGCCGATATTGGCCAGATGCGAGGCCAGCTTGACCGACTCGATGAACTTTCTTGCAGCCGCGTGGCCGCCTTTCACACCGAATCCCAAAATCGCCCCGCACCCGCGGGGAAGGTATTTTTTTGCCATTTTATAATTCGGATGCGAGGGTAAGCCGGGATAGTTCACCCAAGTCACAAGCGGATGCGACTCCAGGAATTTTGCCACGGCCAAGGCGTTTTCGCAATGCCGCGGCATGCGCAAATGAAGCGTTTCCAATCCTTGCAGAAACAGGAACGCATTAAACGGGCTAAGCACTCCGCCCACGTCACGGAGCCAATGCGTTCGGCAGGTAATGATGTAGCACAATTGGCCCACTGCTTGATGGAAAATCGTGCCGTGGTAGGAGGGATCGGGCTGGGTGAATTGGGGCCATTTCTCAGGTTCTTTGGTCCAGTCGAACCGGCCGGAGTCGATAATCGCCCCGCCGATGCTTGTGCCGTGACCGCCGATAAACTTGGTCAGGCTATATACGGCGATGTCGATGCCGTAATCGAACGGTTTAAAAAGTATCGGCGTGAGCACCGTGTTATCGCACACCACGGGCAGGCCGTGTTGGTGGGCCACGTCGGCAATGGCCTGGTAGTCGAGCACGTCGTTTTTCGGGTTGGCCAGCGCTTCGATGTACACCGCCCTGGTATTGGGCCGAACGGCAGCGGCAATGTCTTTGGGTTTAGTTGCATCGACGAAAGTCACATCGATGCCCAATCGTTTGAAGGTTTGGCCCAAAAGGGTAATTGTGCCGCCATAAAGCGCGGCCGCGGAAATGATGTGCCCGCCGGCATGGACCAGATTCCAGAGGGCCACGGCAATGGCCTGCTGTCCGCTGGAAAGGGCCAAGCCCCCAATGCCGCACTCCATGGCAGCCAGGCGTTGTTCCAAGACGTCGGTCGTAGGATTCATCAGCCGGGTATAGATCCAACCCATCTCCTTCAGGGCGAACAGGTTGGCGGCGTGTTCGGTGCTTTTGAACACGTAACTCGTCGTCTGGTGGATGGGCATGGCCCGGGAGCCCGTCGAGGGGTCGGGTTGCTGACCGGCGTGCAAGGCCTTTGTCCCCAAACCCAGCGATTGCATTTGTTCAGGATCCATGTCGATCTCCTTGTTTTTTAGCTTATTAACAAAGCGAGCATTTTTTATTTTGCTAAACGATCTTAATTAACATGACCGGCTTGTAAAGGCGGCGACAAATAAGCAAGTGAGTTGATAATAATAGTAATGTATTTATTATTATCTCGATTTGGGCGGCGAAATCAATACTGTAGATCAGCTTTTTTATAGAATTATAGACATTCATATCCCTGATTATTCATGACATAAGATTTTTTAACACAGAGAGCAAAACACCAGCCCGAAGCGCTAGCGAGGGCAAGCCTTTTGCCATCCCTCGCTTGCGCTTCGGGCTAGTGTGAAATCCGGGATTATTGAAGGAATAATGTCGCAAAACCCCTTTGATCGGGCTCTGTCTTTTAGAGTCCGCAAGAACACGATTTGAGAATGGTTCATGCCGTCAACGGAAGAACTAGTGAAAGCAGCCCAAGCCGGCGGAACCGCCGCCTTTGCGGAACTTGTGCGCCGCTACGAGCGGGTCGCGATTGTCACGGCATACTCGGTGCTAGGCGACTTTCACACGGCTCAAGATGCTGCCCAAGAGGCGTTTGTTATCGCGTACCAAAAACTCGGCGGGCTTCGCGATTCGGCTTCGTTCGGCCCTTGGCTGCTGCGGATCACCCGACATCGGGCCGTGCGTCTTAAACGCGGACGAAAAGCCGAATCGGCAGACATGGATTGCATAGAGTCAACGGCCATACAACCCGGCGACTGGATGCAACCTTACAAGGAAGTCGCGCAACAGATTGCGCGTCTGCCCGAACATGAACGGATCGTTGCGGTCATGCGGTATGTGGATGGTCTTAACGTAAAGGAAATCGCCGAATTGACCGGGCGGTCTGTGGGAACAATCACAAAGCAGATTTCGCGGGCAATCGAGCGGTTGCGGAATTGGTTAGTCGAGGTGCGATCATGAAGTCCAAAGAAGAGATCGAAAAACTGTTGGAGGATTTTGGCAAAGCATGGCCGGGTGACGGTTCGGTTGTTGAAAGCATTATGCAAAAGATCGAATCCACGCCTGTCCGCCCAAGGTCGTCCAAGCGAATGAGAACCATGATGAAATCCGTTATCGCCATTGCCGCTTCCGCGGCGATTTTCGCGGCGATTTGGTGGGGCGTTATCGATAATCACAACTCGCTCTATGCGCAAGTTATGGAGGCCGTACAAAAAGCGCGGACGTTGCATTTTTCTTACCTCTCCGCATCCGGAGTAAAATCCCGGGAAACTTGGTGTGAACGCGATGTGGGATTCCGCGTGGAAGTATTCAAGGATGGGATTGATATCGGAAATAATGAGGCCGAATGGAGTTATTATAAAGACAGTAAAATCGCTTATCGTTACAAAAACCGTCATCAAACCACTGATCCGGTATTCCAACAGATAGATCAGTTCGCCAAAGAATTGCAGGATGATTATGAACGCTATCCGGCCAGTGATACGGTATTCGACGGCGTGTCATGCAAAGCATACAGGTTCATCAACTTTGATCGGTTTAGTGAAAAGAACAAAACCGAGTATGCAAACGGCAAAATACAATTGTTGATGTATATCGATCAACAATCGCGCCCCGTTCGATCTGAGACCCAACGGAAAGCAAATGACCAATGGAAGTCGTATGGTTTTACTTGTGTCAAGTACGATGAGCCTTTGGATCAAACACTTTTTCAACCCAATTTCGGCACAGATGTCAAAATTATCGAGACCGATAAGAACTTCGACGAATTTGTCGATCTGAAAAAGGCGATATACACCGAAAAGCGCGAGGGATTGATCTTCGCCGTACACCGCATCGAGCGTTTTGAAAACGGCGGCTTGATGTACGTGTCGTCGGTGCGCGGGACCGAGGAGACGCTCAAAACATTTCCGGTGCCGATTCACAAAGGTTCGGACTCATGGAAACCCCTTGGTCCGGCAGTCGAAGACTCCTCGCATAACGATGCGGATGGTTTGCATAAGAAACTGGCCGGTCTTAATTATCAAGGGATAGATATCGGCTGGTGGGCCCTTATTTTACAAAACGCCGAGCCGAACTCGATCGAGGCGGCGCCTGGCAAGATCAATATGCACGTTAGCGT
>JBEKSO010000381.1:0-4424 GCA_049516935.1 Thermoguttaceae bacterium | reverse complement strand
TCCATAATCGGAGGAAGGGGTCGGATTCGTGGTTGGCGCGGACGGAGCCGGCATCGAAGCGGGCGGCGCTACGTAGCTACCGCCAACTTCAGGTTGGTACGTAGTGCTAGAGGGACTTTGATAAGTTGTTGCGCCTTCATAACTGGCGGCGCCGCATGAACTGCAAGATCCGCAAGACGATGCACAAGGCGCTGCGCATGAAGAAACGCAGGGCGAGGCGCAAGTCGAGCAAGCCGGAGCATAACCAACAGAAGTCACAGGCATGTAGGGCATCCGATAGGTTGTATATGGGATCAAGCGAACTTCTTGCGTAAACAATCCCACGGGCCGATACGCCGTTACCGGCATGGCACATGTATTACATGCCGGGGCAGGATAATAGGACGTTACCGGCGCGGCACATGAACTACACGCCGGCGCAGAGTAATAGGACGTTACAGGCGCAGCGCACGAGCTGCATACCGGAGCGGGATAATAGGACGTTACCGGCGCGGCGCATGAACTGCATGCCGGGGCGGGATAATAAGCCGCGGTTGGCATGTAATATGTCGTTACCGGCCTGATGATCGTGGGGCGATAACTAACATAAGGCGCATACTGAACTACTTGCGCCGGAGCGCAACTTGAGCAACCGCAGGCTGGTGCAGCATAAGCCGGCGGAGGATATGCCGCGGCATAATAGGCCGGCGTATAAGTTGTTTGAGCGGTCGCGCATGTCGATCCGCCGCCGAAGAGATTGCACAGACCACAGGAACCGCACAATCCCGCCTCGCACGTTGCCGGCAATGACAGCATTGCAGCAAGGCTACAGGCAATCAGCACACACCGTATTTGACGAGCCCACATGTTTTTTACTCCCTGAAAAGTATTGGAACGTTTAAAAACATTTCGAGGTCAACGATAGTCCCCGCAATGTTGCTACTATTGAATCAAACCGCGCTGGGGAACACTTGTCAAGCACGCGCCTAGCCCCTGCATAAGCGGCGTAGTTATTTTACCTAACAATTATACGCATTAGGCAAGCTGGGCGGATCATGCCGGATTTTCCGGCTATATATGACACCGCACAGTTTACGCACTTTATACAAGTGTAGGTTATTTTTGCCCGGGAAGAAGTCTTTTTTGGAGTCATAAAAAATAAATTAATCAATCAGGAGGCTAGACATTTTTGTCCGGCCGGGAAAAAAATGGGCAAGAAAAGAACCAACAAGAAAAAAAGGGAAAATGCCTGTCCTCCTACCTAGAGCCTATCTCAAAAGTCATCCTGAGCGAAGCGAAGGATCTCGGTTGCAGCCCCATATTCTCCATTTTTACCGTTGTGTTCCTTCTAGATTCTTCGCTTCGCTCAGAATGACGGATATTGTTTTGGGATAGGCTCTTAATTAAAAATCGCAAGCGGTTAGTTTTTTATCCGCCACTCATTCTCATTCCGCCTTGCTTCGTTGTTGTTCATAGAAATCGTAAAGATCGAACAACAATTCTCGGATGTTGTCGCCGTGTCGGGCGAGTGAATCGGCGACGACATTGGCGGGGATTGTAATATGTTCATTTTGCATTAATTGTTCCACGATTTGCAGAGTCATATCGAGTGAAGCGGAGGTGCGAAAAATTTCCGGCAAACCAGTGGGTGCATGCGAGGTCACTAAAAGTCCGAAATGCCGGCGGCGGCAGTAACGTTTCAAGCAAAACCGGCTCCAGATGCTCAGTTGTTCGTAGCCGTCGACCACGACGATGGCCGGCTGAGATATTGCGGCCGTCATTGTTTTGCGGCGCCAATCGCGTGGGAGGCTGCGCTGGCCGTCGTGGAGTTCGAAGCATACGGCTTGCCGCCCGGCTTGTTCGAGGGCCTTGAGGATGCTCGCCAAGAGCGTAGACTTGCCCGAGCCGTGCGGGCCGACGATCTCGCCGCGCCACTGATTGTTTCGCAAGCGATCGAGGAGATCATCGACGTCCACGCCGCTGGGAAAGCAAAACGGCCCGGCCCCCGGGCGGATGCGGCGTGTGCAGAACGGATTCTCGCCGGCGGGCTCTTGTTCAATCATTGCACTTGAGTGGGCTTTAGCGGAGGATTCTTAATGGGGGGAATATCGCCCAGGCGAAATTCTTTCTGGGCGAAGACTTCCTTTCCGCCGCGGAGCAAAAACGCCCGCACGCGCACGCACCAGCGGACCTTGACGATCAGGCCGTCGTAAGAAAGGGGGCAATTGGGAAGGACGGTTTCAAAGCGGGCCGGCAGTTGCGTTTGGACGGTGTTGGCGTTTTCCAAATCCGTTCGCCAGAATTTATGCACGGCCATGTCTTCGTCGCCCTTGCCTTCGGTATACCAAAGAATGGAAACTTCCAAAGCCTTGATCTGGTCGGCGGATAATTCTTGGAAGGCATATTCGCCCGACAGGCTTTCGCCGGGCCGATAAATGCGTCCGTTGCCTTCGAGGCGGATGATGACGGCAGGCTCGCTTTTCATGAGGCGGTCCTCCCGTTGGCCGGATAAATGACAACCGGGAAGGCCCGTTTGAAATCGGGCCAATTGGCGACGTCGCCCTCGACCAGGAGGGTCCAATCGATTGCATTGTGTCCGGCCTTGAAAGAGTGCATTGCTCCCGGCGGCACATTAAGCGGGAAATTCGTCTCAAAGGGCAAGCCCGGCGGAATCTGGAAATCATCGCGGCGAAATAAATCCTGACTATATACGGGGCGGAGCTCGGTACGGGTGTTGGTGCCTTGGCGGTACGTTGCTTTTTCCTGGCAGACCAGGGATATGGATAGGCTATTGATGGTCAAGTTGCCCGATTGGGAAAGAAAAACTTGATATTCCCCGCCGGGGCGCAAAGGGTGATCGGAGATTTCCAGGAGCGTGGGTCCGATGCCTGCCGTGACCAGCAATTTCCGCAGGAAATAGACGATCAGAAACAGCCCTCCGAGGACAAATGGGACGGTGAAAAACGTCAATAGCCAATCGGGATTTCCGGCAAGATGCCCGCGGACCGCGAAATACACCATCATTGCCACAAGACCATTCCAAATAATGCAACCTAACAGTGTGCCGAAAAGCGCCCAGCCCGGCGAAGTATCGATGGGCAAGCGGTAGCGCAATTTCGTGCCGGGGCTGTTGGTGATGTCGGCCCGCTGAGGCACATTAGGATATTCGTGCTCAGCGGCGCCGTTGGCGCCGAACAGGTCGCGATCCTGCGCATGTTGCGTCATGGCTGCGCTGCGTTCGGCCGATTTGCCCCAGTGCAAGAGCGAATAGATCAATCCGCCCGCGCCGATGACGATAAAGGCCACGGGCACGAAAAGCACGAGATAGACCCACCAATTGTATCCGCGGACCAATACGGCTTGTCCGGGATCGAGAGGATTATACCAGCAAGTCACGGTGTCGCCCACGCTGAATTTCGTCAAGATCGCCTGCCGGCTTTCCTTTCCCGACGTATAGGGATTGCTGATCGTATACGTCCAAGGGCGATATTCAACGCCATTGACGGTATATTCGATTTGGAACTGGGGGCGATAGAGGGTCCCGTTTTTATCCTCAATTTCGTCGAGGCGCCTGCCGATGACTTTGCAGGGATGTTCCACGAACTCGTGATTTACCTGCCATTCGGGTATGACGAGGGTGGAAATCATCACGGCCAGGGCAATGCCGCCGACGAGGAGGAAAAAGGCGAAAAACAGGGCCTCACCGATGCTGCCCAGCGTCCGCGAACCGGTGCGGCGGTTGCCGCGTTTCTTTTGATACCAACGGAACGTGCGTGCCAAAACGGTCTCTCCACCCGGCGATCGGGGCCGCGGGCCGATGCTCAAAGTCGCTGGAAGGAATACGGCGCCCGCGCCAAGTCGCCCGGCGATATAAAAAAATCTTCGGTAAAGAAAATGAACTGCCGGCCTAGGCGGCAATGCCGTTGTTTCGTGTCAAGGGCTTCTACCAAAATGAAATCAAGGCTAATATGAGTGCCACTGCTTTCTTTAAAGCAGTGTTCTTCCGGCAGTTCCAACAACATTGCTTGCAAGCAAGCAGTGGCACACATCATTTTGTTAGAAGCTCTAAGCCGTTGTCAGCCCGGGTTGCTGGACATGCAGGCCGGCTCGTGTTTAAACCGGCGATAAAAACCAATTCCTTCCAACGCTTTATACACTTCTTCCAGGGTTTTCTCTCCGAAATTGGAGATGGCCAGTAAATCTTCCCGGGTGCAATTCAATAGATCGTTGACCGTAAAAATTCCCCGTTCTTCCAAGCAGTTCGTGGTGCGTACTGAAAGACCAATCTCGGCCGTGCTCATTTCAAGCTTATCGGCCATACCTTTCGCGTCCGAATCCTCTGTGTTAAGTGGAATGCGGGTTCCCATGGGTTCCCTCCCAAACGGGTAAATAAGATCCTCCAAATAATTCACAACGCCGGGTACGCCCCAACGTTGACTTAGTAG
>JBEKSO010000380.1:0-4430 GCA_049516935.1 Thermoguttaceae bacterium | reverse complement strand
ATACCTATCATCAACGCCTGTTCCGCTACGAAGTGCCTTCGCTTCCGCCCATCGACCAGATCGAACGCCTGTGTCAAAAGCTTGCCGAAACGTCGCACACCCGCCGCGCACAGGCCATCACCTGGAAAGTCTGGGAAGACGGCTCCTGCTACGATCCAGCCTGCCTGCAAAGCGTCTGGTGCCGGATCACCGATCAAGGCGACCGGCCGGTCCTAAGCATGAACGTCCGCTTCCGATCGAACGACGCCTACAAGGCGGCCTTCATGAACATGTTCGCCCTGGTCCGCCTGCAATCGAACATCGCCTCGCGGATAACCGAACTGACTGGCAAACCGCTAATGCTCGGCCGATACTGCCACGTAGCCGATAGTTTTCACATCTACGGCTCGAACCTCGCCGAGTTCCAGGCCCGCTTCCTCGGGGCGATCGAGAAGCGCACCTTCCCACAGCGGACCATGCGCTACGAAGACGTTCGCGATATTATGGACACCGCCCGCCCCGCGATCCTGGAAAAAGCCCGCAAAATGGCCCGGACTTAAATCATTGACGGTACAGCCTACGATGGAAGGTTAACTATTTACCGTTTACTGTTTAGCCGTGAGCCGAAGGCGAGCGCTCCGCGGAACAGCGGGCCTCCCGCTCCCCGACCATGCTTCGCATGGTGACCGCTCGCGGCTAAACGATCGCCTATTTCCTCGCCCCCTTTTTCACAATCATTGAAACCACTACCGACGCGCCCAGCAGCACGGCGATTATCGCCAGTTTGCCCCAGGTGGGAATGAAATAACCGCCACGCGGCTGGAACCAGTATTCGGCGATCATGTTCAGCCCTACAAATCCCAGTATTGCGCTCAGCCCATAGTGCAAGTATTCGAACATTTCCATCATCCCAGCCAGCAAAAAGTACAAGGCCCTAAGACCTAAAATGGCAAAGATGTTTGAAGTATAGACAATAAATACATCTTGGCTGATGCCGAAAATCGCCGGTACGCTGTCCACGGCAAACAGTACGTCGGTGCTTTCCACCACCAGGAGCACTAAAAACAGCGGCGTAAAGCACCACCGCCCGCTTTCACGAACGAAAAAAGCATTCCCGTGTTCCCGATGATCGCCCTCGGACACCTTGAAAAACCGCCGCGCCATGCGGAGGAGAATATTTTTCTGGGGATCCACTTCGCTTTCCGATTGCAGGCCCAGTTTAAATGCCGTATACAGTAAAAACAGCCCGAACAGCGGCAATACCCAATCGAACCGCTTGATCAATGCGCTGCCCAGGACCACGAACAACAAACGCAACACAATTGCCCCCAGAATCCCCCAGAACAATACCCGGTATTGATATTTAAGCGGTACGTTAAAGAAGCGGAAGATCACCGCGAACACGAACACGTTGTCCATGGACAAGGCCCATTCCACGACATACCCGGTGAGGAACTCCGCGGCCGGCTCATGCCCCGCCTTGAACCCCGGCCACAACTTGTCCTGCCACCACCAGATCAAAGCGTTAAAAACCAATGCCAGGGCGCACCAAAAAAGCGTCCAGAGGGCCGACTCGCGAAGCGTCGGGGTACGGTCGCGGCGGTGAAATACAAACAGATCCAACGCCAAAAGCGCGGCCACCAACGACCCAAAGGCAACCCAAGGCCAAAACATGTGTTCAGGCAAATCCCCTACCTCCCGATCCCTTTATCGAATCGCGGTTTTTTCCCGGGATAATATCGCAGGTTAAATGAAAAATTGGCATTTTCCGCCATTCATGCCTTATCATAAAGAATGGTCCCGATTGCCGCAATGTCTTAAACCGCATGGCAAAACAGGCCCCCGCTCCCCATACTCAGCCGCTCCCCAAAAACCCCTATTCAGCCCGCCGTGAATACACTGCGGGTTGCTGAAAAAGGTACAATTAACATATACTCATACTCATACAAGAGGCGACACAAATGCACTACAGGCCTTCATCTCGAGCGATATATATCATCTTATTGCTCGCCCTGGTTCCCTGGCTCTATATATCTTACCCTTTCTGGAAAAACGCATTTACATCCCTTAAAACAAAGGGCCTTTCCAGCATCCCCTCGGCTTCTTTCTTATATCGGGCGGCGTTTTGCGCCTTGACGTTGTTTTTTATTCTCGCCATAGCCTTGGTGATTTATTTTCTAATCGTGTTCTGCATAAATAAATTCCACAAAGCGCGTATGTCCAAATCCCTTCCAAGCATACCTCCCAGCCCGGAGGAAGAGGAATTATATTCCGCTGTGTTAAAGCCCAAATTGCCGGAATCCAAACTCCGCCGATATTATTTTCGCCTTGGACTCCTGCTGTTGTGCGTTCTAATCGTGGCCGCCGGAACGAACTTATTCTTAATGAAGCTGAAACAAGCCCGGCGGCAAAGCGAAGCCGCGGCGATAATTCAACAATTAGGCGGGCAGGTCGCCTACGACGACCAAGGAGTGGTGCCGCCTGATGCATTCCCCGGACTGCGAAAAGTGCTGGGCAACGATTTCTTCGATAATGTATTAAAAGCGGCGTTCCCACCCGCGGCCGGCGACGCCGATCTGGCCTGCCTTGAGGCTTTGCCTAAACTCGATACCTTGGACCTCGGCGGAACCAATGTAAGCGACGCCGGCCTGGCAAACCTGGAAGGATTAATCCAACTGAATTTTCTCAACCTGGATCAAACCAAAATAACAGACGCCGGCCTGGAACACCTCAAAGGTTTGTCCAATCTCCAGGAATTGTCGCTCGGAAATACCCGTGTCACCGACGCCGGACTGGCATATCTTGAAAAACTGGCCAAACTCCAAGTGCTCGTTCTCGATCAAACCCTTATAACCGACGCCGGCCTGGAGCACTTGAATAATTTAAAACAATTGCACACTTTAAATCTGCAAGGCACGCAACTCACGAACGATTGCTTAAAATACCTCGCGTCGTTTCCCTACGTCCAAAAGCTGGATATCTCGGAAACCTTGATCACCAACCCCGGCCTGCGGCGCCTCAAGGAAATCCCCCGGCTGCGATCCTTGACCTTAGGCGGCTTTTTAATTACCGATGACGACTTGGAGTGTCTCAAGGACTTGCCCTATCTCGAATCCTTGACCCTTATCCATTCCCTCAACTCCGACGCCGGATTGGAACATCTCAAAGGACTGGTAAATCTTTGCAATCTGTGTCTCAAGAATACCAAGGTGACCGAGGCCGGAATTCAAGACCTTCAAAAGGCATTGCCTAAATTGAAAATTTCCCGCTGAAAGGTGTTTTCAGATATAAACAAACCGATCATTCAGGAAAAAGAAAAGGGGCTGCCATCAACGCAACCCCTTATGCCGTAATGCCTTATGAAAGCGAGGGCGACGGGAATCGAACCCGCAACCACCGGATCGACAGTCCGGTACTCTAACCAATTGAGCTACGCCCCCAAATCAACAAAACATTGAATTATAGCATCCGTTTTTCGGCCCGCAATAAGGGTTTGCTCGCATGTTTTGCGGGGCAAAATTCCCCCATATTCCGAAACGCTCACAAAAAGGGGCTGACTCTAAGAAAGATATTTCTTTTAAGACTCGTTGGGGGGACAATCAAGTGTAGTCCCAACATAGTTTTTCGATCAATTCTTATCACCTACGACGCCGGTAGATGCTCAACCCCATGGCGGCCAGCACGAGCATTGCCCATGTGGACGGTTCGGGGACCGGCGATATCGGGCCCATGCCCGCAAGTGGACCGCCCGGGATGGCGGCAATGGTCAAAGTGGCCCCGGAGCCGAGGGTCAGGGTGTTCTGTAGCACCGAAGTCGCGGTCAATTGCGTACCGGCCGATAGCGTAGTGCCGCCCGTACCGGAAAGGGCGGCAATTGTTTTAGAGCCGCTGGTGATGTTTAGGGCGCCGCTGTTGGCCACGTCCATGTGGGTTGAGCCGTTGGAGAACGGATCGGCCGTTCCTCCGACATTCAGCGTGGAAGTTCCGGCGATGCTCAGCGAGGCGCCCGGGCCTATGATCGGAGCGCCGGACAGATTCACGGTAAGCGCGCCGTTGCCTTGGACCGCCAAGGGGCCGTTAAACGTCACGGCAGTTGTAGAAAGCGGGGCCAGGGTAAGCGTATTGCCCGATTGCACTTCGATCGCCCCCCCGCCAGAGTCGATTTTCAAGGGCCGATTGGTAGCCAGTGAGAAGGTGGCCGTGGCCCGCAACACGGCTTGCGGCGTGCCGGTCTTGTTAATGGTTAAAAGCCCGGCATTTGCACCCAGGTTGATATTGGCGCCAATGGAAAGGACGCCGCCGTTGATGATCGTTCCGCCGGTGTAATCGTTGGTGGTAGATATCGTAAGCGTTCCGGCGCCGCTTTTGACCACTGACGTGCCGCCGGAGATTCTGCCGGTGCCGATGACGCTATATGATAGAGTTGAGGCGTCAAACACAACCGAGGATGG
>JBEKSO010000379.1:0-4448 GCA_049516935.1 Thermoguttaceae bacterium | reverse complement strand
CTCTGCGGCAATGCGGACTATATCGCGATGCGGTAACACTGTATGAAACAACGCTTAAAACAAACCCGAACTGTCGTATAATTCTAAACAACCTGGGCAAAGTTTTCATTGATACGGGCCGATTGCCGGAGGGGATTGAAAAATTTAGAAAAGCAATATCCCTCGATTCCGATTACGCCGAGGCCAATTATAACCTGGGAAACGCCCTGCTAGAAACAGGCCACAGCCAAGAAGCGATTCAATATTATCGGCAAGCCTTGCGAAGCGCCCCAAATCTAACCATTGCTCACAACAATCTCGCCGTTGCATTGCTGAACACCGGCAATCCCCGGGAAGCGATAGGCCATTGCCAGGAAGCCTTGCAAGCCATGCCCGACAATATCGAGGCATACAACAACCTGGGCAACGCCCTTAAAGCCATCGGTAAATATCCACAGGCGATCGAGCAATACAATAAAGCGATACAACTGAATCCAAACTACTCGGACACTTATGTAAACCTCGCCGCTGCGATGGTCGAATCCGGCCGGCCAGCCAAGGCTATCGAATCTTGCAGGCAGGCCCTCGAACTACGGCCCAATTTCGCCACGACATATTTTGTCTTGGCCTTGGCTTACGCCAGGATGGGCCAAACATCCACAGCCGTTGCTGCGGCTCAAAAGGCATTGGAACTTGCCCGAAAAAACGGCGAAACGGAATTGGTGAATAAAATAGAAAATTGGCTGAAATCTTCAAGAAACAATTTGCCGGCTACTTCCAACGCAACCTCCCCCGAAAAAACCACTCTTCCACCCCGTTAAAAAAAGGGACGCCTTGCAAATGAAAAAATCCCCCGCACAACAATTCTTTTTCGCAGCGATACTGATCATAGTTCAATATTTCTTGCCGTTTTTCTCGCCGAGTGGAACCATAAAAGCCGCCGATTACGCCATTGGGGCCGACCTTTCATTCCTCAAGCAGGCCGAAGACCGGGGCACCGTGTTCAAGGACGACGGGCAGGCAAAGCCGGGGCTCTCGATCTTCAAGGATCACGGATACAACTGGATCCGGCTCAGACTGTTTCATACTCCCACGCAACTGCCGAACAACCTGGAATACACGATCGCGCTGGCGAAAGAAGCGAAAAAATTGGGCTACAAAATCCTCTTGAACTATCACTATTCCGACACTTGGGCCGATCCGGCGAAACAGTTCACGCCACAGGCATGGAAAGACAAATCGCACGCCGAACTGGTTGAGGCGGTCGAGGACTATACAAAAACCACGATCGCCGCTTTTCGCGAAGCGGACGTGATGCCGGACATGGTGCAGGTCGGCAATGAAATCATAAACGGCATGATGTGGCCCGACGGCAAACTGCCCGAGCATTGGGACAATTTCGCCGACCTGGTGAAGGCAGGAATCCGCGGCGTCGATGCCGGGCGCGGCGAGGCCAAGCGGCCCAGGATCATGATCCACATCGACCAGGGTGGAAACAAAAACCGAACCAAGGCCTTTTTCGACAAATTGAATTCCTACGGCGTAGATTACGACGTCATCGGGCAATCGTACTATCCCTGGTGGCACGGAACTCTCTTCGATCTTCGGGAAAACATGATCTTCATGGCCGGCGAATATAAAAAGGACATCATACTCGCGGAAGTGGCCTATTGCTGGCGGCCCACGGAATATAGAAACAAAAACGCCCCATTTTCCGAGACTCCCGAAGGACAAAAAGAATTTCTCGACGAGGTGAATCGCATAGTGCTGGCCGCGCCGGACAACCGGGGGATCGGTGTATTCTGGTGGGAGCCGGCTGTTATGGGCGGCCTGCGGAGCCGGGGCTTTTTCGACAACGACGGCAACGCCTTGCCGGTGATTACGGTCTTCGACAAGTTCACAAGGAAATAATATGCAAACGCGAAAAGTGATTTTGATTGTCTTAAATGTTGTGTTGGTTGGGGCGGGCGTTTTTACCGCGTTGGCGGCGGAAGACAATTTGCCGGAGTTTCGCGGCGAATTTACCGGCGAGGCCCCGGCGCCGGCGGAGCCAATGAGTCTCTGGTATCGCCAACCGGCCAAGCAGTGGGTCGAAGCCCTGGCAATCGGCAACGGCCGGCTGGGAGCGATGGTTTTCGGCGGCGTGGAAAACGAGCGCATACAGCTTAACGAAGACACGCTTTGGGCCGGCGGCCCTTACGACCCGAACAATCCCGACGCCCAGACAGCCCTGCCCGAAGCACGCCGCCTGATATTCGAAGGCAAATACACTGAGGCGAACCGGCTTATCGGCGAGAAAATGATGGCCAGGCCCTTGAAGGAAATGCCTTATGAGACGATCGGCGACCTGGTTTTGACTTTTCCCGCGGAAAAACAGGTTGAGAATTACCGGCGCGACCTGAACCTGGACACGGCGGTGGCAAGCGTAGCCTACGAGTCCGGGGGAGTGAAATTCACCCGCGAACTTTTTTCCAGCCCGGTCGATCAGGTCATCGCGGTGCGGCTGACTGCCAATAAGCCCGGTCAAATTTCTTTCACCGCCGGCATGAAAACGCCGCAAAAAGCCTCAGTCGAGGTCGAATCGCCGGACATGCTGGTGATGCGCGGCATTAACGGTTCCGCGCAAGGAATCGAGGGCGTCCTGAAGTTCCAAGCGCGAGTGCGGGTGTCGGCCCATGGCGGCCAAACCACCTTGGAAAAAGACCGGATTGCAGTAAACAATGCCGATTCGGCCGTGCTCTTGATTGCCGCGGCAACGAGTTACAAGAACTACAAAGACGTAAGCGGCGATCCGGAGGCCATCACAAAAAAATGTATCGCCGCCGCCGGGGGCAAATCGTTCGAGGCCCTACGCAAAGATCACATTGCCGAACATCAGCGGTTGTTTCGCCGGGTAGAGTTGGACCTGGGCCCAAGCGAGTCGGCCAAACTTCCCACCGATCAGAGGATAAAGAATTTTGCCGAGGGCGGCGACCCGCAACTAGCCGCGCTTTATTTCCAGTTCGGCCGCTACCTGCTGATATCGAGTTCCAGACCCGGATCGCAGCCGGCCAATTTGCAGGGCATCTGGAACGAGAGCATGAATCCGCCCTGGGGCAGTAAATACACCATTAACATCAACACCGAAATGAATTACTGGCCCGCCGAATCGTGCAACTTGGCCGAGTGCGTCGAACCGCTAACGGCCATGGTCATGGACCTCACGCAAACCGGCGCGCGCACGGCTAAGATACAATGGGGCGCCGGTGGCTGGGTTGTCCACCACAATACCGACCTGTGGCGGGCGTCCGCGCCAATCGACGGGCCGGCCTCCGGCATGTGGCCCACTGGCGGCGCATGGCTGTGCCAGAACCTCTGGGAACATTATCTATACGGTCAAGACCCGGAATTCTTGTCTAGAATTTATCCGGCCATGAAAGGCGCGGCCCAGTTCTTCCTCGATACACTGGTGGAAGAACCGGAGCATAAGTGGCTGGTCACTTGTCCATCGCTGTCGCCGGAAAACCGGCATGCCAAAGGCGTGAACATCTGCGCTGGCCCGACAATGGACGAGGAAATCATCCGCGACTTGTTCGGCAATTGCATTCGCGCCGGGGAGATTCTCGGCGTTGACACGGATTTCCGCGATCAACTAGCCGCCGCCCGCGCCCGGCTTGCTCCTTGTCAGATTGGCAAGGAAGGCCAGCTCCGAGAATGGCTGGAAGATTGGGACATGCAGGCCCGCGACCTTCATCACCGCCACGTATCGCACCTTTACGGCTTGTTTCCCAGCGCCCAAATAACGCTTCGAGGCGATCCGGAACTGGCCGCCGCCGTGCGGAAGTCGCTGGAGATTCGCGGCGACAACGCCACCGGCTGGGGCTTGGGGTGGAGGCTGAACCTGTGGGCGCGTCTTCAGGACGCCGAGCACGCCTACAAAATTCTCAGCATGCTGTTGGTTCCTTCGCGCACGTATCCGAACATGTTCGACGCCCATCCTCCGTTTCAGATCGACGGCAATTTCGGGGGCACGTCGGGCATCGCCGAGATGTTGCTGCAAAGCCATGCCGGCGAGATCGAACTTTTGCCGGCGCTGCCCAAGGCATGGCCCAACGGATCGGTAAAGGGCCTAAAAGCCCGCGGCGGTTTTGAAGTCGATATCGATTGGAAAAACGGCGGGCTGGCATCGGCCGGCATACGCTCGCTTACCGGAAGCCCCTGCCGCTTGCGCTACGGCCAAACCACGCGCGATGTAAATATCAAACAGGGAGATACATTTCGCTGGGACGGGCGTTGAATCTTTAATTTGACATTTGCTCCATCGACATTATAATGCCCGTTTAAAGTTTGTAATTACCGAGTAAATCACAAGATCAACGAGGAAATGCAAATGACTACGTGTCGCCCGATTTTGATGTCTATGCTAACGCTTATTGTCATTTTTATTGCTTTCACCGCAACGGCGGCGGATGATAATTGGCCGCAGTTTC
>JBEKSO010000378.1:0-7136 GCA_049516935.1 Thermoguttaceae bacterium | reverse complement strand
AACAGGCCGAACAATTCGGCAGTAGGTCGGTCGACGTGGAAATGCTGCGGGCCGATATCGTAGCCCGAGAAAAGTCGCTGGACGCCATCGCTGCCGAGCGGGAAAAACTCCGCATTGAATTGCGTTCTCCTTCCCGGATAGATGTCATGAAAGGAACGACCGTGGAAAAACGCCCGCCCCTGATCTTTCTGCCGTAATATGCGGGACTATTGAGTCTTAGGTGATGAATGTCGCATGTAAAAGCCGGCGGCTAACAGCCGCCGGTGGGAATTCGCCTATATTCCGGCGGTCGTTGACCGCCGACTATCGACATTATTATCTCGATTCTAAATAAATATAGGAAATGTATCCCGCCAACTTTATTTCCTCTTGCCCTGTTGGCGGATTTCCGCGATCCACTTCACCACTTTCTCCACCTTCGCGGCGATGGCCTGAAAGTCGCCGGCCGCCACAAGATCGCTTTTGACCAGGTTCGATCCCATGCCCAGGCAGGTTACGCCGGACTTGAACCAGGCTTCCAAACACTCGCGGGTGTCTTCCACGCCGCCGGTGACCATGACGCTGGTCCAAGGGCACGGGCCCAACATGGCCTTGACGAAATCCGGCCCGCCCAAGGTCCCGCCGGGAAAGATTTTTACAATCTCCGCGCCCAGTTCTTCGGCGTCGGAAATCTCGGTCGTCGTGGCGCAGCCGGGTATGTAGGCTATTTTGCGGCGGTTGCAGAGCCGGGCGACCTCGGCGTTTAGCACCGGCCCGACTATGAAATTCGCGCCCACCGATATATACATCGCGGCCGTGGGCGCGTCGTGGATCGTGCCCGCGCCAAAAACCACCTCCGGCAGTTCCCTCTGGCAGAACTCGGCCAGTTGCACAAACAATGTGTGGGCCCGGTCGCCGCGGTTGGTGAATTCGATCGTCCGCGCGCCTCCCTTGGCTAAGGCCAGCATGATGTTCTTCGCCGCCTCGAGTTGAGAATTATAAAAAATCGGCACCAGCCCGCTTTGCCCGATGGCATTGAGCACTTCCAACCGCTTAAAACGCGCCATAACTTTATCTCCTCTAAAATGAAATTGTATTAATCAACACGAAGAAACGGAGATCACGGAGAATGAAATTGTAAACGCATAAAGTGAATAATTATTCTCTAGAACTTGTGTTCCAAAAATAATTACATCTTTAATTATTCTTAATTCTGAACGTTATCTCCGTGTACTCCGTGCCTCCGTGTTGAATTTTAATGTTAATATGTTTCATTGCTGATATATTTTTCCCTCGCGGAAATCCTCCCAGGCCGGTTCAAAGGCGGCCGGCGGCTTGCCGGCAAGGCGTGGAGCGACGTTGCGGCATGCGAACAGGTCCTTATTTTCAGGATCGAACTGGACTTGCAGGATTTCCTTGCGCAGTTCCACATTCTCTTTCTTGAACCGCAGCGGCCGGCCGGTCGATTGGTCAATAACGCTGGGATGAATTTCCACGCCGTCTTCGCTAAGCACAAGGTGCGAACCGCGCGAACCGCCGCCTTGTTCCAATAGGGTTGCGATGGCCTTCAAGTATACCACGCTGGTTAGGGCCAGATGTCGCGCCCGGATTGCCGCCACGGCCTCTTGAGCAGATTGGGCCGCCAGTCCGCGCTGGCCGATTTGCCGGCACAGTTCCACGGCCTTGGCCAATGCCGCACGAGCATCTTCCAAACGCCGAATGTGTCCGGCCGAGGCCGTCATTCGGCGGCGAATCTCGCCCATCACTTCCTCGCCAGCAAGAGCACATTGTTGGGGCGACAGTTTAACTGTCGCTCCAACAATGCCTGCACCACAATTAAACATCGCTTCCATCTCATCCACAAATGCCCCCAGTTTTTCCTCCAAGACTTTCGACCGCACGCCCGCGGCCCGTTTGCCCGGCGTATAAACGTTGGCGATATATTCGGCTGCCCGCAATCCGCCCGTCTGCCCGGCGTTAAGGGCCGATCCGCCCGGCCGCTTTATGCCGTGCGTGCCTGCCATCTCGCCGATAACAAAGGTGTGCGGAATATTCGACTCCCACCACTTGTTCACCGCGAAACCGCCGTTGTTGTGCTGGGCGCAAACGGCTATCTCCAGCGGCTCCTTCCACAGGTCGATCCCATGCTCGGCATAGATATCGATGGCCAGGGGATTCATTTTCATCAGCCTATCGATGGGCCGTTGCTGCGTGGCCCCGGTATACAAGAGATACATGCGTGCTTCAAGCTCGAGGTCCTCGAGATCGAAGGCCCCCATCTCCGGTGGCACGGGCATCTTGCCCATGTTTTCCGTCTGGGATGAAGACGAGGGCATCCTACCCGCGGGATTATGCAGAAAATCCATGAACACCCGCCGCCCCTGCCGGGTTTCGTTGAACACCAGCACGTCGATTAGCGACGATTGCAGGTTCTCGATCCGTTGCGGATCGAAGGGCCACTGATAGCCCTTCATAAAGATTTTGCTCGCCATCTCCCGCATGCTGGGAAAGACCTCGGCCAGAAATTCGCGCTCGTTCGATCCGTCGGCGTCCGTGCTGTATATCCGGGGTATGACCTGCATGTACGAGCCCGACACGTTCCAGCGATATTTTATGCTGGCCAGTCCGAACTGCGATTCGGTGAGGTTCTCGGCCGCCATGCCCGCTTCAAACGCCAGGCCGTGGATGCCAAACTGACCCTGGGGATAGACGGTGGTTTCATAAAGCTCTCCCGGCCCGCCCGCGGCCAGCACCAGGTTTTCGCAGGCAAAAACATTGATCGCGTAGTCGTCCAGACCGATCCGGCTGCGATCCACTGTCACAACCGCCGCGATACGCTTATTCCTAGTCCCCTCTCCGGGCACCGCGCCAGCGGTCGGGAGAGAAATATCAGTCCCCTCTCCCTTTGGGAGAGGGCTAGGGTGAGGGCTGTCTGTATTTCCGGATGGATTCTTTGCTCTATCCTTGCCCACCGTAATCAGCCGGGCGACTTCCTGGTTGTCGTGAATGGCGATTTTATAGCGTTCCACCTGTCTTTGCAGGCACTCGCTCATGAATTTGCTGGTCTTCGGACCGGCGGATGTTGCCCGCTGGTATGGATCGTGATCGGTCTTATATCCAATGTAACTCCCCTGGGCGTCGTGCGGAAACGGCACGCCGGCCTGAACTAGGTGATAAAACTCCCGCAGCGATCCGACTGCCTCGACCAGTGCAAGGTCGTGGTGCGCGCAGCCGTTAGCCGTAATGCTCTTGGCAAAATCTTCTGCGCTGTCGGCCACGGCCGGGCTGGTGCCCAACTTGTAATACGTCTGCTTGTCCGACCCGCTCATCCGCGACGCCCCCAGCCCCAGCCCGGCGGTGATCACGCCGATCTTTTTCTCCGCCTTTTCCACGCCTTTTTGCGTCATGAACTCGTACAAATGCACCGCGCAATTCATGCCCGCCGCCCCCGCCCCGACAATCAGCGTGTGGTATTGGTGGACGTTGATTTTCTGATTTTTTATTTGGATTGTTTTCATGATCGTAGTCCCCTCTCCCTTTGGGAGAGGGTTAGGGTGAGGGGGGGTGGGGCGATAATCTATCATTTATCACGAAAACACGAAAGGACGAAACTACGAAAAGGAATCAAGATATGAAATTTCGTGTTTTCGTACTTTCGTACTTTCGTGTTGAAAATGTATTTATATTCTAATTGCTTTTGTGTGGACCAAGCCCAATTACTGCTCGAATCCTGTTTTTTAATTTCTCGCGCAATTCCTCCGGTGTTTCCCAAGTAATATGGTTCTCTTGTCTTGTGTCAAAATGTAATTCCTTTACATTATCTGCACGACAACTCGAAATAACCGGAAGCCCCAAACCTTGTGCGAACCCAGCCTCAAAATATACTCCATTGCGTTGTCCAGTGAAATCAGCCACAATGAATCTACTTTCACGTATCTCCGCAATTATTTCATCATCGACTTTTCCTAAGTATTCTTTCCTGTCAATCCTTATTGGTTTGTATCCGCAATCTTCCTCTATTGCCATTTGAATGCTGTTTTTGTAGGCATCATCTGTCTCTTTGTTAAACCACATAGCAACAAATACTTTTTCCGATTCAGCATTGGGAACTTTGTAAGATTCAATGGCTTGCCAGCCAGGAACAGTGATATGACAATCCCATCCACCTGCCCTATTAATACCGAAAATAAGTTCTTTATCTTTGAGATATAATAAATAATAGTGAAATTCCTTAGATTCTTTACAATACGCAAGTGGATAATCTATATCACTTTCTAATGGAATATCATATCCTGGGTATTCTGTTCTTCTTTCAATGGCTAATAATAATTTTCTAACTTTTTCGAGAACATTGTTATCGTGTGGAACTTGATTTCTTATAGATTCAACTTCATTCTTATCGCATTTGAAGTGGTAAAAATTCTTATTGCGCTCACAATATTCCCGAATGAAACCGGATAATAAATGTATTAAATATGTCATGAAATTCTCTATATGGATCTTCACCCTCGAATAGGAATCGTCTATCAATTGAAAAAGCGCCACACCGAATGCACTTAAAAACATCAGTAGGTTGCAGAGTCTTTATTTCGGCATTTTTCCCACAAATTGGACATTTATCCATAATAGAAGTCCTTTAATAAAATATCTTACCATTATAATTCTTTCCCTCACCCCCTGCCCCTCTCCCAAAGGGAGAGGGGAGGAGTTTTTCACAACCGCCGCAGGTGAAATCCGCCATCCACGTTTATTACTTGCCCGGTGCAAAAATCAAGGCGGCCTTCGGCGATGGCGCCGACGGCCTTGGCCACGTCCTGCGGCGTGCCCCAGCGGCGGATGGGCGTCAGGCCTTCGGCTATCATCTTGTCGTATTTGTCTTTCATCGCTGTTGTCATGTCCGTGGCGATAATTCCCGGGCGGAGTTCGAACACGCCGATGCCATATTCGGCCAGACGGTCGGCGTACAGGATCGTCATCATGCCGATGCCCGCCTTGCTCATGCAATATTCGCCCCGGGCAGGCGAACTGGTGTAGGCCGAGATCGAGCCCGTATTGACGATGCGGCATTTGCGGCCCGGATTCTCGGTGATCTCGTCGATCATCCAACGGGCGATCCGCTGGGTGAGAAAATACGGCCCTTCGAGGTTGATCTTCATCACCCGCCGATAACTTTCCGGAGTGGCGTCCAAAAGGTCGGCCCGTTCCAGCGGGGCAACGCCGGCATTGTTCACCAGCATGTCGCAGCGCCCGAAACGCTTTTCAACTGCGCTGACAAGCAATTGGCGATCTTCGGCCGAGCTAACATCGGCCCTCAGCGACAGGCACGCCGCCCCGCAGGTCTGGATCTCATCTTTCGCGGCCTGGGCTGCGCATTCGTCCGGCCGCCCCTGGGCGTCGAAGTCGAAATGGCTGATCGCCAGGTCATAGCCCAAGCCGGCCAGTTCCAGGGCAATCCCCTTACCGATCCCCCGGCTGCCCCCGGTTACAATTGCAACGGGTTTATCCGCCATATTTATGATCCTTCATCGTTTATTGACAATCAGGTAATAAATGTCACTTTTTCCCGTCAGAGCCGGGGCGTGTCGGCCCGGAATTACCGGGGCGACACGCCCCGGCTCTGATTTTTCACGCGACATTATTTTTAAGGATAAATAGCCCCGGGGGCACCATGCGAAGCATGGTCGCTCCGGGCGTTTTTGCCATGGTTTTTCTACTCCAATTCCCGGTCATTTCATTCCATAAATCATGCCGAAATTATATCAGGCAAGGGAGAAGAATGTAACAGGGGGCACGGTCGCCGCCCGACGCTGTTAACCTGAATCTGAAAATGTAGTAAAATGTCGTCGTCGGCATCTACTTAAGCGACAGAATGACATGTCCAAATCCAAGAAAACATCCGATGTAAAAGCCGCCAAGGCCCGGCGGAGGACCTCTGTCCCATCCGCCCTGCCCTGGAGCGTGCCGGCAGGAGCAGCGCTTATCGCGGTCGCCGTATTTCTGGCTTACCTTCCCTCTATAAACGGCGGATTCATCTGGGACGACCACATTCTTATAACGGACAACAATATCATCAAGGACTCGAACGGCCCACTGCGAATTTGGTGCACCACCGATCCGATAGACTATTGGCCGATGATCAACACCTCGTTCTGGATCGAGTGGCGGCTGTGGGGAATGCATTCAAGCGGGTATCACGTCACTAATTTGATATTGCACATTGCCGGGACGCTGCTGATTTGGGTGATTCTGCGTAAGTTGTCCATTCCCGGGGCCTTTTTGGCGGCCATGATCTTCGCCCTCCATCCGGTGAACGTGGAATCGGTGGCCTGGATCGCGCAGCGGAAAAACCTGATGGCCATGCTGTTCTTTTTCATTTCGATTTTGTGGTATTTGAAATTTCTCGAACTCGCTCGCCGACCAACCTTCGATCGGTGCCCGCTCGCGGCTAAACAATGCAATGCCCATAATCCACCGTCCACCGTCCACTGCCCACTGCCCACTGCCCACTGTTACACTTGGTACTGGCTCAGCCTGGCGGCGTTCACATTGGCGATGCTCAGCAAGGGCTCGGTTGCGGTATTGCCGGTATTGCTGTTGGGGATTGTGTGGTGGCTGCGCCCGCTAATGTGGAGAGACCTGGCGTGGTCCGCGCCTTTTTTCCTTATCGCGTTTGTGTTCACCGTGGTAAATATGTGGTTCCAAACAATCGGTCTGGAAGGAGTAATCCGCATCGCCAGTTTTACACAACGCCTGCTTGGATCGGGATGCGTGGTGTGGTTTTACCTTTATAAGGCGATTTTGCCGATCGACCTGTCATTTGTGTATGCGAATTGGAACATCGAGGCCGGCAATCCCCTGTGGTGGCTACCGCTGCTATCGGCATTGGCCGTTACCGCCGTATTATGGCGATACAGAAAAAGTTGGAGCCGGCCGCTTCTGTTTGCCTGGGGATTTTTCTGCGTCGTGCTTGTGCCGGTGATGGGCTTTACCGATGTATACTTCATGCGTTACGCCTTGGTGGCCGACCATTATGAGCATATTGCCATTATCGCGGCGATTGCGTTGGCCTCTGCGATATGGGGTGCATGGCGTCGGGCGGCGCCGGGATGGGTCCGGCATGCGGCGGCGGCGGCGGCCATCGCGGTTTTGGGAACCCT
>JBEKSO010000377.1:0-4467 GCA_049516935.1 Thermoguttaceae bacterium | reverse complement strand
GTTCGTTATCGGTGGCCTGTTTACGTGCCTTAAGCGCCAACTGAAGCGTGGCATCGTCAACCGTATCATATACAACGGCGATCCAAGCCAATTCGTTCAGGCCCAGGGGAGTGGCGTTGCCTTGTGCGTTTAGAGCGCCGAGGTTTTTACGGGCCAAATCAAAATCGCCGATTTTGCTGGCCTGCAAGGCGAGGGCCTCTCTGGCCTGGGAAGAGATATCGTTCCCGTCCAGTTGCGAATGCAGCCAATTGCGCAATTCATCGGTCCGGCCCAAGGCCCACAAGGCGACGGCCTTCCAATTCATGGCTTCGTGCGATTCTTTATGCTCCGACAATACTTTATCGGACAATTCCAGCAATTCCGGCCAGTTCCCGGCATTCAAATAGCCCGTGGCGATTGCCCGATCCATTTGCAGTTCCAGAGTCTTATCGGATACGTCTTTTTTTTGTTCTTGCAGGACGGGGATCGCCAGGTGCGCCAACCGTCCTTCGCAAGCCAGGGCGGCGGCGGCGATCCTGAGTATTTGCTGGTCGGCGTGATTTCTTTCCCACCAAATTCTGCCAAATGGCGAACCGGAAAAGGGATCGAACCATCCCACCTCTTTTTTATGGTCTTGATAGGCCCAATCCAGCCACTGCTCGGCTTTTTTGTAATCATTGGCCTTCAAACATTCCATTGCCAGCGCACCGAGAATGGCGCAACGGCGGCCAGGAGGCAGCAAGCGAAACCGTTCTTTCTGATAAAGCACGTACCAAATAGTTGCTTGTGGCCACAGTCCGGTTACGGTTATCTGATAGCCCGAGTCCGCAGCCACGCCGGCTTTCGACGACATATGAAACAGCGAAACCATGTCGGCCATGCGCCGGGGAGCGAATTCATTAGCGTATATCAATCTTGCATAGGGGATCACCGGTTGGTTGGCCATATCGACGGCCTGGTCGATGTCCGTCTCGTCGGCTCCCAAGTTAAACAAGTCTTTCAACGCCTTATCGCCCTTTTCGTCGGCCAGCAGGCCCATATAAAGCTGTTCGACGGGCCACAGAGGGCTGCTTTCAGACACGGCCGATTTGTCGATGCGGCGGACCGCGCTTAAGAATTGGAGCCGCGATTGCTGTTCCTGTTTCACGTTGTCCGGAAGCATTTCCAGCAGGGCTTTAGCCTGCGGATAATATCGAATTTCGACGAGGACTTCGGCGGCGGTTTTTATGAGCAAAATTCTCTTTTGGCCATCGGGCTCCAATCGCTCGGCTTTATCCCGGGCGGTCAAGGGACCTTGTTCTATCATGGCAATTGCCACGTTTATCGGGCTCATCAAGGGCATCTTATCGGACTCGGTCAGCAATTGCTGGGCTTCGGAAAATTTCTCGCTGTGCATGAGTGCCATCGCCAGGGTGAAAGTCAAATTCTCCTTGCTATTCTCATACACGCCCTCTTTAAGCATTCTTCGGTATTCCTCTATGGCGCCAGCCAGATTAGCCGCCTGGCCGTATCGCCTTCCACATTGGTCATGTTCGAGAAACAGGGCGTAGTGCCAGCGAGCGGGCACGTTGGAGGGGTCCAATTCCAAGGCTCTTTGGAAGGCGCTGGATGCGCCGTACCAATCCATGCCGCGTCGAAAACGTCTTCCGATAAGATCGCAGGAAAGAATTTCCGCGAGATTGGATTGCGCGGCGACCGAGTCGGGGGCCAATTCGGCCGCTTTTCGCGCACTGCGCCGCGCCGTCTCTGCGAAACCAGCCGAGAGGAGGACTTTGGAGCAGCGCATGCAGGTTTCCGCCGAATCGGGATGGATTTTCAGATCCTCCATGCACTGCTGAATCGCCTCGTCCAACTTGCCCGCCGCGATTTTTTGCAGCGCGCCGTGACTGAAGGCGATCCTTTCCTCCCAGCGCGACACGTCGCCCTCGATTCCAAGGTCCGCGATGCCATGACGCAGTTCCTCCGCTTCTTCCGCAGTGAATCGGCCCTCGCCCGTATCGAAACGGAATACGGCTTGCAGCTTGCCGTCTTTCCAAGCAAACTTTTGACTGATAGTCGCGGGCCCGATTTGCTTGACCTTGTCTTTGGGGAGCGTTTCCGGAATATAATCCGGCGGCGGAGCGATTAAATATTCAATCTGGGATACGTGCGGTTCAGGCAATACCAGGGGCGCCTGGCGCTTGTCGGGAATGTCGGGGTCCTTTTCGCCCTTGATTTTGTCATCGGGGGGCTTGATCGCCAGGAAATACGGCGGCAATTGCCGGAATATCCTGTAGGGACAAAACGAAAACACCGGCGTCTCTTTTGAAAGGGAAATCTGGGCGTCCGATATCTCCACTTCGATTTCAAAAGGTTTTTCCAATTCCCGTAATGCGGATGACTTCATAGCGGCTATAGTTCGCGTTTTGTAGTTGCTTTGGGCGTACGCCTTCCAGCCCTTCTTAAGATCATCTTCGCTCCTGGCGGCATAACTCCGTCGATGTTGCTGGGCAAACGAGCCGGTTGCGCGAATTGTTTCGCGGACATTGCCCCGGTCTTCTTTTTGCAGGGTATATTCCCGGATTTCCTCGAGTGAATTTTCTTTATAGTCGCTCCTTGGGGTGCGGACCAGACCTTTCTGTTGCATATCGGCGATCAAGGACAATCGGCCTTGATCGCAAACGGGTAACCGGCCGAAGGGCACGTATTCGGCAGTGGGATCGATCCAATATTCCGGCGGGCCGGGGACATACACTATGGCATGATCGAAGGCGCTCAGGCCGGGCATGTCCGCAACGACGTCGGCCTGCTCGCCGATCTTCAACAGGGCGACATGCGCGGGAATATCCACCGCCCGCAGCATTGCCACCAGCAAGGTTGCCTGGTCCTTGCAGTCGCCGTAGCGCCGGGTCAGGGTTTCGATGGGGGTGCGGGGCTCGATTGCCGCCTCGCCGAATTCCACGCCCGTGTAGCGGACCAGGCGATGCACGGTTTCCAAGAGCAGGGCGGCTTTTTTTCCGGAATCTTTTTCCTTTCCCACCGTTTCGCGCGACAGCGATTTGACGGCCGAGAGATCCATCTGTTTTTCCACAATCTCCACATATCCCGCGGCCACGTCGGCCCAAGACTTGCCCGTGGAAAACACCAGCTCCTCGTAGTGCGGCGATTCCGGGGGCAGATTCGATTCCAGATACTTTAAAACCTTGGCCTGGGTTTTTTCAAAAACCAGGCGCAAGCGGCCGTCTTTTTCGCTGCGTTTGGGTTCCAGGCGGCCTCCCCGCACTTCGTAGCGAAGCGGCAATTCCCGGGGCACATCGATTGTCAAACGTTTTTTTTGCGTGGGATAAAATGCCGCCAAGGGAAAATGGCAGACTCTGCCGCGGGCAAAAAAGGGCTTGGTTTCCCGGACTTCGACTTGAAGTTCCACAACCGCTCCCACTGCCAGGGCGGGCAAGGGACCGCGCACTATGCGGCGATCACTCAAGATTTTCTCGTCCTGGGAAACCGGCGCCTCGCCTATGCTTTTCGGATCGAGCCAATGCGCTTTGCCGTCAGGCGTGATCACTCGCGCGCGGAGCGCGGGTTTATCCTCGCACCACGGCGCCCAGTTATCCTCCACGTAGGACCAATTATCGACTCCCTCTTTAGTAAGGCAACGGTAAACCTCGCGGAACACATATCGCCGGCTGCCTTGCTTGTCAAAATTATAGGACTGCTCGAACAATAGGACTTCCACATCGGCGTCGGTAGGCAAGGGCAAAGCCTGCACGGCCGCCATGGTAGTCGCGATATCAGCCGAAAAAACGCGGTTATCCCAGGGCTTTTCGTCCGCCTGACACGATGACTGCTCAACGGCGACAAAAAATCCCGCCAGTATCCAAAACCATAACCGACAATTCATGCCTGCAACCCAGCGCTGTAGAATTTAAAGTGAGAAAGGCAATTGTTTTGCTATAAAGGGCGTCTTCCGATCTTGATGCTATCCGGCGACTGAATGCCTTGGATATTGATTATGTCCGCGGCATTTTATCGACAATTATTCACGTTATCACCGGGAATGAAAACAGCCGGCGAATTCGCTACTCTTTGGGCAGGGGTTTTGCCTCGGCGTAGACTTCCGGCTTTGCGCGGTCGCGCCGGCCGCTCGATTTAACGACCACGATCAGGCCCAGGGATACGACTAAAAGCACGATCATATAAGCCACAACCCAGGCGCTGCTGCTCTCGGCGGCCGAGGCGCCGCCCGCGCCGTCCTTGGCCAGAACCATCGCCGCGCCGCCCAGCCAAGCGGCAACGGCTAAAAGAGCAGATTGCACGGTCCGACGAATCGATTGTAAATTTCGCATTGGTAAAACCTCACGGCCCATCCTTGCAGGGCGCTCTGAAACCGCCTCCTGCTTTTCCGTCATTCACATGATATCCAGCATAATCCATGACAATGGGGTATGTCAATCGCCCGCATAATACTGCTGAAATCGGATAAAAAACATTCAAAAAATGGCTTTCTTG
>JBEKSO010000376.1:0-4473 GCA_049516935.1 Thermoguttaceae bacterium | reverse complement strand
AGGGCAAAGAGCACGGTGAACATGTTCTTGGGGATGTTCATGATGCGGTAGATGATGCCGTAGTAGAAATCGACGTTCGGATAGAGCTTGCGTTCGATGAAGTAGGGATCGGTCAGCGCCACTTCTTCCAATTCCTGGGCGAGGTCGAAGAGGGGGTCTTTTTGGCCGTGTTTGTCCAGTAGTTTATGGCAGACTTCCTTGATGATCTTCGCGCGGGGATCGTAATTCTTGTACACGCGATGGCCGAAGCCCATGAGGCGGAACTCTTTGCTCTTGTCCTTGGCCATATCGACGTATTTGTGCAGATTTCGGCCGTCGGCCATGATGTTTTCGAGCATATTGATGCAGGCTTCGTTTGCCCCGCCGTGCCATTCGCCCCACAGTGCGCCGATGCCGGAGGCGATGGCGGAGAACAGGTTTACGTTGCTCGAGCCAACCATGCGGACCGCCGAGGTGCTGCAATTCTGGCTGTGATCGGCGTGCAGGATCAGAAGCAGGTTCAGGGCGTCGACGAAATCGGGGTCCATCTGATATCGTTCGCTGGGTATGGCGAACATCATGTGCAGGAAGTTCTGGCAATAGGTGAGGTGGTTTTCCGGATAGATGAAGGGCTGTCCGATGGATTGCTTGTACCCGAAGGCGGCGATGGTGGGCATTTTGGCCAGGATGCGGTAGATGGCCAACTCCTGCTGCTCTGGACTGCGGGGATCGAGCGAGTCCTTGCAATAGATGGGCATTGCGCTGACGATGGAACTGAGGATGGCCATGGGTTGGGCGTCGGGCGGAAAACCGGCATAGATCGTTTTCATGCCTTCGTGCAACATGGTGTGCATGCGTATGTTCCTGCGAAACTCCTCGAGCTGCTCGGGGGTGGGCAGTTCGCCGTAGATGAGCAGGTAGGCCGTTTCGGTGAAGTCGCAGCGCTCGGCGATCACTTCCACGGGATAACCGCGGTAGCGGAGCACGCCGTTTTCGCCGTCCACCAGGGTGATGGCGCTGCGGGTGGAACCGGTGTTCGAGTAGCCTTCGTCAAGGGTAATTAATCCGGCAGTGCGCTGCAACTTGCTGATATCGAGGGCCCGATTGCCTTCGGTGCCCTCCACAAGGGGCAGTTCGTAGGTTTTATCGTCGATTGTGAGTTTTGCGGTAGTGTCCATTTTTGGTGATGGCGGAAAAAAGGGAATGATTAGCAGTTACATGCAGTTATATGGAGTAATTTTATCGTGTCATGGTTCGGGATTCCAGGACCCCTGAATAAAGAAAAGGGGGAGGGCGGTCAGGGAATAGAGTTCTGGGATTGATGTTTGATCGCGAATTGAGCGTGTTTTTTATTGCAAATTGGCAATTGCAAATTTCAAATTGCAAATTGAACAACAATAATGACTTGCGTGAATTGTAGATTCGTGGATTCCATGATCAGGCGAGGGAATGGGGTGGCAGGAGGAAAGACTACACGATTCGGCGTTCCGGCATAGGGAAAGTGGGCATTCAGCCCGACGGCACACGGCGTGTGCCTACTACATTTTTCATAGCCAGGGCGTTTACGCCTGCGGATGGGGGATGATAGGATATAGTTATCTTTTTCCCAAGCCACATTTATGGGGCGGGCTGGATTTTGGGGAGTTTTTATTCTCTTCGCAGATAAACATTATGTCCGACATTCAAGAAACGATTCCCACTGCGGCTGAAGCGAAGAAGGAACCTCGCCGCCGCTGGCGATTCCAATACAGCCTGCGGACACTGATGATATTTGTAACGGTCGTGGGCGTGCTGTGCGTTTGGCCCGGGATGATTTTGCAGAGAGTTCAACACCAACGTCGCGTGGTGGAGCAAATAGAGGCTTTGGGTGGAATTGTTACTTATGATATTGTTACTTTTGATTATGGAATGGGAAGATACATTTCCGCTCCTCCGCCCGGGCCCAGAATAATACGTCAAATATTTGGTGACGATGTTTTCGTTTATGTTGTAGAAGTTTCATTCAATCAACAAAACAAAGCGAAGGATAAAGACCTTGCACTGTTGCGAGAATTGCCTCATTTAAAGCGTGTCAGTTTGGACGGCCCCAGTTTTAGTGACGAAGGCTTGAAATACGTTAACGATCTTAAAAGTCTTGAAAGATTGGACCTTCTTAATACAAACATCAGCGGAGAAGGAGTGGCATTATTAGAACGCAACAAAAAACTTGATTCTTTATCGCTTTGCGGAGCGGCAGTAAACGATTCCAAGCTAACGCAAATCGATAAGCTAACTAATCTTCATCGTTTGCAAATAAATCAATCATCCATAACAGATGATGGACTGATTTATATTTCCAGGCTTTCAGAATTGACGGACCTTTTCCTTGAGCAGAATGCACAGATCACTGACAAAGGAATGGAAAGCATACGCCATCTTACAAACCTGGAGACTCTCGGTCTTTGTGATACGAGTGTTACTAGCGAAGGTTTGACCTACTTTAAATGTCTTACCAAACTCTACATTATTGAGGTGGGGCCGAATATTACCATAGACGATCTTGAAAAAGTGCAAAGTAAATTGCCGCATGCCTGGTATGAAATTATTAAAAATGAAAATTCCATAGAGTACTTAGAATTATGAGATCAGATGAAGTGATAGAGTCGCTCAGCCTGAGAAAAAGTTAGGATGCTGCGCGGATGCGCCCCTGCAGGGCTGAACGGAAAGGGGAAATGTGCGGGCGGCTTCTTTCCGCAGGCGTGAACGCCTGGGCTAGAGAAAAGGGACGAACCGCGACCACCGGCCGCGGCTTTATGACTCTACTCTCTATCCCCTCATCTCACGCCAGGGTGCGGTCGTAATTGAAATGGAAGGTTTCGTCTTTGGGCAGCGGAGCGTTTTGCCAATCGCCAACTGGATTGTCGGAGCCGAGTAGATCGACGACCAGATGTTGGACGCGGATTTGCTGGTTTGTCAGGCCGCGGAGGTCGAAGGGATCGACGGGGCGGAAAACGCACAGGCCGTGCTCGCGGCGGGGGATGATTTTAATATCGCGGCGGTCGGTTAGCACTTGGTTTAAAAAATGGTCGGGGACTTCGACTCGGGTGGTTATTAGCGGGGGACGACCGAAGACGACAAGCGAGCAGGGCAGGGGGCAATGGGCGGAAGAATCTTCCAGTTGACGGCGGTCGGCCTCGGGCGACAGGGTGACGCAACCGATGCCTTTTTCAGAAAGGAATTCGGCGGCCAGGGAATTGAGGACCGGCAGGCCGGGCCCGGATTGCATTTCTACATCGGCAGCTTTTGCCAGGAACCAGCCGCCCCAACTGTTCAGTTCCACGGTCACGCCTTCTTGGGCGCATTGGGCGAGCAGTTTTTTGATTTGGGGTATGTCGTCCTCGAAAAACGCCTGCGGCAGGGCGGCGATCAGTTCAACGTTTTCGCACATCGCACGGATGCGGCCGAGGGTGCTGGCGGTCAATCCTTCGACGATTACGCCTTTGGGGCGGACGCGCTGCAAAAAGGCCGGGGCAGTTTTTGCGTCCAGCCTTGCCCGGTCGGGCTTTTTGCCTAGGTAAAGACGGTTCCCCTCGTTGGCTTCGTCGGGAATCAACAGATTGCTTACTGCGGGAGGCAAATCGATGCGGACCATTTCGTCGGGCGATTTTTGGGCCAGGCGGATTGTGTTGGAAATCCGGTCGATCAGTGCATTAGCGGCGCGGGGAGTGAGCAGGAACTCGGGGCTGTTCGTTTCATGGCAACCGAGTTGGAATCCTTGCAGCGTGCCCTGGGCGAGTTGATCGAATAGGGTTCCGATGGCCACGGCCTTGTGTGGGCGGCGGATGACGGTCTTGGGAATTTTCCACTCGTCGGTGCGAGGGCCGCAGACGCAGGAGCAGGCGATGCCCTTGGGCTCGATCATCAGTCGAAGTTCGTAGGTGGATTCTTCGTCGGCGGAATCGGTGGTTTGATTTTCGGACTCGTCCGATGTTTCGGAGGCCGATTCTTCCATAATATCCGATTGGGATTTGCGTCCTTCGGCCTGGGCGGTCAAATCATCACGCTTAGCGTCGAGATAAGCGGAGGTAAGCGTGCGGCCGGTATATGCGCCTAATTGTTCGGCGTCTTCGAGTAGTTTATCACCTTGTTCGCCGGCCAAGGCACGCTTGAAAAGGTTTACGGCCTGGCCTACCCAGGCGGCGTTTTTCAGCCGGCCTTCGATTTTTATAGCGGCAACGCCTGCTTGGCGGAGTTCGGGCAAGCGGTCGATCAGGGAAAGATCCTTCATTGAAAAAGGCGTGCCGGGCGGTTCCTCGTTCACGTTAAACTGGGCAATGAATTGCTCAGCCCTCATGCTCCAGGGCACGCGGCAGGGGCTGGTGCACGTGCCGCGGTTGCCGCTGCGGCCGCCGGCCCAGCTCGACAACAGGCACCGGCCGGAAACGGAAAAACAAAGCGCCCCTTGCACAAAGACCTCGGTTTTTACGCCTGGTACTTTCGATGCGGCGGCGATTT
>JBEKSO010000375.1:0-4479 GCA_049516935.1 Thermoguttaceae bacterium | reverse complement strand
CGCTGATTTCGCGGGCGTTATCGGCCAATTTTTCCTGGCGCCATCCATAAGACACGGCCCGCAACAGGGCGATGAGCGAGGTGGGGCTGGTGATCAAGACCCTTTCGCCCACGCCGGCCTCGATTAGTTCGGGGTCTTGCTGCAAGGCGGCCGTATAAAAGATTTCGCCGGGGATGAAGAGCACGACGAAATCGGGGGAATGATCGAATTGCTCGAAATATTTTTTCTTTCCCAGCATTTGCACGTGATTGCGAATTTGCCGGGCGTGCTCCTTGAGTTTATTGTTTCGCGTTTCCTCGTCCGGGGCCTCGATGGCCGATAAATAGGCGTCCAGGGGAGTTTTGGCGTCGACCACGATAGTCCGATCGCCGGGCAGGCGGACGACCATATCGGGCCGGAGTCGGCCTTCCTCGGTGTTGATGTTTTGCTGTTCCACGAAATCGCAATGTTCGAGCATTCCGGCCATTTCGACCACGCGGCGCAATTGGATTTCGCCCCAGCGCCCGCGTACCTCCGGGCGGCGCAAGGCCTGGACCAGGTTCGAGGTTTCGCTGCGAAGCAGTTCTTGAGTTTCCCGCATTGATTTGACCTGCTCGGTAAGTCCGCTGTAGGCTTCCAGCCGGACTTTTTCAATTTCTTGCAACTTCGTATCGACTTTGACCAGTGATTCCTTCACCGGCTTGACCAGTTCGTCGATGGCCGTTTGGCGTTTTTCCAGATCGCCTTTGGCCGACTCGTGGAATTTTTCCAGTTGAGTTTTGGCCAGTTCGAGAAAAGAGGTGTTGCTGTTTTTCAAAGTATCCGACGCCAGGGCCTTGAAGGTGTCGGAGAGTTTTTGCTGGGCGTGATCCAGGAAGTCAATTTTATCCTTTGCCTGCTTGCGCTCCTCCAGCAGGGCGGTTTCCAGTTGATCGTCCTTGGCTTTTAAAACGGCGATCTGGGCGCGGAGGATCAGCCAAACTGTAACCGCTCCCAGGCCCACGCCGACCAGGAGCATGACGATATATTGGATGGCATCCATGAGGATTATTCCTAAACATGCCTATGGATTAAGGGTCAATAATTGGATATAGGCAGTATACCAGAATCCAAATTAAAAGACACATGGGGGCCGATACCCGATGCCGATGAGGAATATTTATTTTGAACGGCTGATATCCGGAATAATAACGGGCAGAATCGTTCGATTGGCTTTTCGATATAGCCGAAAGTCGGAATCTAAAGTAAATACCGAACTTCCGGCAATGATATCGGCCATGCGGACCAGGCAGGCATCGGCCAACGACATGGGAACCTTTTGATGTTTTTTCATCAACATAGCGACGGGATCCGCATGCTCGGCAACATGAAATGGAATCTGAATGAGGCCTCGTCGCAAGAGTTCCATAACGGCTGCGTTGGCCTTGGGATAAGAACGGAGCAAATAACAAGCCTCGGCAAGCACGCTTTCACAAGTCAAGAAAGGCGGCTCGATATTGGCCCAATGAGCAACGGCCAAGGCATGGAATTTATCTCTGAGATCCAAAAAGGCGACAAGCGGACCGGTATCAAGAAGAACCAGGCGTTTCATCGCCCGAATCCCGACAGGTGTTTTTTATTATAAGATAAATCGCCCGGGCCCTCGATGACTCCGCAGAGGTCGGCGGCCAAATCGAGACAGGAACCTTTGGGACCGGGTTTCTGATTATCAAGCGCATTCTCCAAACAATGCCGGACAAATTCCGATTTGGATCGTTTGTTGCGCTTGGCGGTGCTATTTAAGCGAGCCAGGAGCGATTCGGGCAGTTTCAACGAGATTGTTTTCATGGTTGAATCATCATGTATTACCGATATGCCATAATGGTATTATATCATATACGAATATTATGTCAAGGACACCGCTATAATTGTCGTTGTTTAAGATGTCATTCAACCCGGCGGCGGGAGTTTATCGAGCGGGCCGATGGTCAGGGTGGCGCAGCGGGAAAGAGGGTATTTTTTCAGGACGGCGTGGACTTCGTCCAGGGTTACGGCCGCGATTGCGTCTAATTCATCTCCCACGGTTTTGTATTCGCGGCGGTAGAGCCACTGGCCGCCCACGGCAAACAGCCGGATGCGGGGGCGTTCGGAGGAGAGCACGATGCGGGAGCGGATTTTGCTTTTGGCTTGGGCCAGTTCGGCTTCGGCGAGGCCCTCTGTTTCGGCGAGGCGGTAGACCTTCAAAATGCTTTCCAGGTTATCGGCGGCGCAATGCGGCTCGCAACTCATATAGGTAATCATCAAGCCAGTGTCCGAATAGTCGCAGTGACTTAACGAGACCTGATCGGCCAGGCCGGGATCGACCAGTTCCCAATATAGCCGGCTGCCCGTGTCATCGCCGAGGATTGTGGCCAGCAGTTTGGCGGCGTAGCGGTCGTCGTCTTCGGCCGAGGGACCCGGGGCCATCTCGATCACATATTGCTGCGTGGCGATTTCCTTGCAAATCGTTTCGAATTTCAGATTCGGCACGGCAATAGATGCTTCCCGGCCTGTCGCAACCGGGCGCCAATGCCCGCAACTCTGCGAAACGCAGTCGACCAGGGCCGCGAAATCTATTCGGCCGGCGCCGGCCAGGACAATGTTTCCCGGGCTGTATCTGTTTTCGAAATATTCGCGCATCGCCAGGGGCGAAAGATTCGACACGCTTTCAATCGTGCCAAGCACGCTTCGGCCCAGCGGATGAGAGCCGAAAAAAGCGGCCCGGCACTTATCGTCGGCTCCGAACGGCGGCTGATCCTCGTACATCTTGATCTCTTCGAGAATCACCTGTTTTTCCAGGTTAAAATCCGCCTCGCGCAGCGACGGGCGCAAAATATCGGCCAAAATAGCCACCGCGCGAGATTGGAATTCGGGCAACACGGCCGCATAGTAAACCGTATACTCCTCGTTGGTGCCGGCATTGTTGATCGCGCCCATTTCGTCGAACTGGCGATTCACGTCGTCGGCCGAGCGGGTGGGCGTGCCTTTGAACATCATGTGTTCGAGGAAATGGCTCACGCCCGATATGGCGTCGGTTTCGTCGCGCGCGCCGGTTTTGACGAAAAAGCCGTAGGCCGACGAATGGGCCTCGCCGTCGCACTCGGCCACTATTTCCAGGCCGTTGGTGAGCGTGTGTTTACAGAACTCCATCGGGCATCTCCAATTGGCTGGGGCCGATCGTGACCACGGTAAAATCCTTGGGCGGATGTTCCTGCAAATAGGCGCTGATGCCGCGGCTGGACAAGGCGTCGATCAATTGTTCCACTTCGTCCAGCGTGCGGGCGCGGCCCAGATGATACCAATCGTAGGCAACCGAGGAACTCCGGGCCGAGGACGATTCCTGCTGCATGACCAGTGAGCTTTTGATGCGGGCCTTGAGGCGGTCGAGTTCGTGGTCTTCGATGCCTTCGGCCAGGCGCACGAGTTCGCCCAGGGTGACGTTCAGGCTCTCTTGGGCCCGGTCGGCACTGGTTCCGGCATAGCAAAAAACCGCGCCCAGGTGTCGCAGGGAATGGCACGTGGCGTAAACGTTGTAGCACAAGCCGCGGCGCTCGCGGACTTCGGAAAACAAGCGTGCGCTCATGCCGCCGCTTAAAACGCCCACCGATCCCCAGGCTTGGAAATAGTCGGGATGCCGATAGGGTATGCTGGAATAGGCGATGCCGATTTGGGTTTGGTTCGACTCGTAAGGAAAATGCTTGTAATGGCCCACGGCGGGCTGCTCTTCGATGGACTCAGTCGCGCCGGGCTTCCAATCGCCGAGCAAGCGGCCGACAAGATCCTTGAGGCTTCCCCAATCCACCCGCCCGGACACGCCAAGGATAGTTCCCTTGGGCTTGAAATGGCGGCGGTAATGTTCGCGGATATCGCCGAGGTCGGCGTCTTGCAGGGCTTTTTCTTCGCCTTGCGGGGGCCTGCCCCAAGGCATGGGATAATGGCGGCGGCGTAATTCGAGCATGACCTTTTGGGCCGGCTCGTCCTCGACGGCATGCAACTCTTGCAACATACCCAAGCGCCCAGCCTCGAGTTGATCGTCGGGCAGGTGTGCATTGCGAAGTACGTCGGCGTATATCGCTAAGGAGGCCGGCAGATTTTCGGCCAGGGTCGCCCCGCTGTAACTGGTATGGGCGTAGGAGACCGACTCGCTGCGTTCCACGCCCAGGTTGTCCAGGTCGAGGATGAACTGCCGGCTGTCGCGCGTGCCGGCCCCGCGCAGGGTCATTTCACAGGTGAATCCGCTCAGTCCGGAGCGATCGGCCGGGTCGTGCACGCAGCCGGCCGGGGTCAGAAAGGTAAAGGCCGCCGACTTGAGCGATGGTCTTGGTTCGGCGACCAATACCAGGCCGTTGGGAAAAATATGAGAATGTATGGGTGCGGTCACTTATCGTAATTGGTTTTCGGTTTTAAGTGGTCAGTTTTAAGTGGACAGTGGGCGGTGGACAGTGGACAGTGGGCGGTGGGCAGGAGGCGGTACGGAGTACG
>JBEKSO010000374.1:0-4489 GCA_049516935.1 Thermoguttaceae bacterium | reverse complement strand
CGATCAGATATTTTCAGCCGCCGAAGCGAGCGGCGCGGCCATTTTTGCCATTCCCGTTGCCGGAACGTTGAAACGGGTGGGGGCCAATCACGAGATCGAAGAGACCGTCGCCCGAGGCGGACTTTGGGAGGCGCAAACCCCGCAGGTCTTCCGCCGCGAGTTGATTCTCGAGGCCTACGCCAAGCGGCAGGGGTTGCAAGCCACTGACGACGCGCAACTGGTCGAGCGGATCGGATACAAGGTAACGGTAGTCCCCGGCTCGCCGGTGAATCTGAAAATTACCAACCGCGAGGATTTGCGTTTAGCCGAGCAAGCCTTGCGGGCTTTGCCCAAACCCAAAATCCTCGGCGGCATGAACCCCTTTGCCGACGACGATAAATGGCGATAGTGGATAGTGGTTAGTGATTAGTGGTTAGTGGTTAGAACGATATGAGTGAAAAACAAACATTAAACAAACATTTTTTAAAGGGGAAATTCGTATGGCAATTAAACATTATCGTGAATTGATCGTGTGGCAAAAAGCAGTTGAACTTGTAGTAGCGATTTACCGCATTACAGCTAGATTTCCACATGCAGAGCTTTACGGTTTAACAAGCCAAATAAGACGGGCTGCGATTTCCATACCTTCTAATATCGCTGAGGGTCAGGGTCGGAATACAACACGTGATTTTATACATTTTCTCTCCATCGCACATGGTTCTTTGAAAGAAATGGAAACTCAAATTATTATTTCCCAACGTCTAGGTTATATTGAAGATAAGGAAACATCAACAATTATCGAATCCACAAACGAAATAGGCAGGCTAATAAGCGGCCTTTCGAAGGCATTGAAGAAAAAATCTTCTCGATAACTTGTATTCTAACCACTAACCACTAGCCACTAACCACTTGCAATGGACATTTTTCAAGAATTATCTTGGCGCAATTTGGTCAATCAAACTACCGACGATATTAATCTCCAGCGGTTTTTGCAGGAGAAGCCGCGGACGGTTTACGCCGGTTTCGATCCCACGGCCGACAGTTTGCACGTGGGTCATCTGATGGCCCTGATGATTTTGCGCCGTTTTCAGCGGGCCGGACACAGGCCAATCGCGCTGGTGGGAGGGGCCACGGGTATTATCGGCGATCCCAGCGGCAAAAGCGAGGAGCGAAACCTGCTCTCGCTCGAAACGCTTCGGGCAAATATCGCCGGCATGGAAACCCAATTGCGGCAGTTCCTGGATTTCGATTGCGGCGCCAACTCGGCCGTGCTCGTGAATAATTACGATTGGATGGCAAAATTCGGATTCCTGGAATTCTTACGCGACATCGGCAAGCATTTTCCCGTTAATGTCATGCTCACCAAAGAATCGGTCCGCAACCGGCTGGAACGCACCGACGCCGGGTTGAGTTACACCGAGTTCAGCTACATGCTGTTGCAGGCCTACGATTTTGTGTATCTTTTCGACAATTTCGGCTGCGAGTTGCAGGCGGGCGGGAGCGACCAGTGGGGAAATATCACCGCCGGCATCGATCTGGCCCGGCGCCTGCGCGGCGTGCAACTTTATGGCATGACTTGCCCCCTTCTGACCAAAAGCGACGGCTCGAAGATGGGCAAGACCGAGTCGGGAGCCCTGTGGCTGGCGGCCGACAAAACCAGCCCCTACCAGTTCTATCAATACTGGATCAACCTGGACGACGCCGACGTGGGCAAATGCCTGCGATTCTTCACCGATTTGGATCAGGCTGAAACTGAGTCGATTTCGCAAGAGCACCAGGCCGATCCGGGTCTGCGCACGGCCCAGAGGCGGTTGGCGGCGGAGTTGACCCGGCTGGTTCACGGTCCAGCGGGCTTGGACATCGCCCAACGGGCAACCGACGTGTTCTTCGGCGCGGAGATCGGTGAACTTAGCGACGCCCAATTGGCCGGTATTTTCGCCGACGTGCCCAGCAAGGAACTTCCCCGCGCTCGGCTCGCGGGCGCCGGCATGTCGATTATCGACGCCCTGTGCGAGGCCGGATTGGCCAAATCGAAAAGCGACGCCCGGCGGATCGTCACCCAGGGCGGGGCTTACGTGAACAACCGCCGCATCGAAGCAGTCGAAACCCAACTCACCGCCGCCCACCTGGCCGGAGAGTCGGTAATGGTCTTGCGGTCCGGTAAAAAGAACTACGCACTGTTGAGGTTTGTAATCGCCTAATCCCATGTCCCGAAGACTCCGGATTACACTTTGGATCGGCTTTGGCATTCCGGCGGTGTTGATCGCGGGCTTGCTCGGCGTGTTTTTTGCCTTGCGATACGAACCCAAGTTCTATCGCGATGCCTTGGCGGCCGAACCCGATACGCAGGAAAAAGGCAGCGATGAAATGCTTCAGCGCACTGCGGCCTTGGTTAGCGGCGTGCAAAAACCCGGCAAATGGCACACGCGTTTTACCGCCGAACAAATAAACGGCTGGCTGGCGGTGGATTTCGTAAAAAATCATCACGGGGCATTGCCTCCGCTGTTTAGCAGTCCCCGAGTGGCAATCGACCCGGACGGCATTGTACTGGCCTGCCGTTATGAAGGGGGAATCGTCCCCACGGTCTTGACTTTGACCGTCGAGCCGTACGTGCCCGAGGAAAACGTGATGGCCTTGCGAATCGTTCGGGTCCGGGCGGGCCTGGTGCCGATGCCCTTGGAAAAAGTGCTCGACGGCGTCTCCGATGCGGCGCGGCGGTCCGAGTGGCGGATCGAGTGGCGTCAAAGCGGCGGCGATCCGGTGGCCTTGCTATCCGCGCCCCCGCCCGATAACGCCGGGGACTTAGCGGTGAAGATCGAAGCCATCCGCCTGGGCAAGGGCGATATTTTCGTGTCCGGCGCCACCGAGCGGAAAAAATAGTTTGGAAATATTTGCTCTGTTATTATTTGTGGATTTTATGAGGCATAATAACAATGGCTCCAATTTCACTTCCATCACTTTCAGATCCAAAAAAAATTTACACCGATGAGTGGAAAGACCGTCTTTATAAGTACTTCCACCAAGGAGCCCAATTTTCGGATTCCGCGCCATATTACTGGGCCTTCACCTTTGAGCGTCAATGGGCGGAACACCGGCAAGGCGTGGCCCTGGAACTCAGACTGGCCAGAGCCATCAGTCACTGGATGCCCCTGGCCGGGAAACGAGTCTTAATAATGGGAAGTTTTCTCGGTCAGGAAGCTATAGCTTATGCACTATGTGGGGCGGTTGTGGTGGCAATTGATTTGGATCAAGAGGCGTTGAATCTGTCCGAGGAACTGGCGCGGAGACATGGCGTTTGCATAGAAACGCACAACGCGGATGCGTGTGCCGCGCCATTCGCGGCAGAGAGCTTCGACCTGGTAAGCTGTTCGCAAGTTCTGGAGCACCTTCCCCCGAAACAGCAGCCTTTACTGCTGCATGAAATGTGGCGTTTGTGCCGGCCGGGCGGACTGCTCTGGATCGATACGCCCAATCAATTTTCTTACAAGGACAAACATGATACAGGCTTGCCTTTTATCCACTGGCTGCCTCGCCCCATAAAAACTCGACTGGCCAGGATGTTCAGGCGTGATATTGTCACAAATGAACCGTCTTTTGGATTTGGAAAGGTCGGCCTGCATTACTACATGTCATACTTTGGCATCATGAAGACGTTTCGCCGACTTGGAGCCTGCAAAATTCTTTCAAAATATCATGGTTACGCGGATATCGAGCACTACAGCGAGCAGCGCATCTTGGAGGGAAGGGCTCATGGCCCTGTTTTTAGGCTTAAACTCAGGATTCTACGGTTAATGATGCACTTTTGGGATTTCAACTGGCTCAGCGGCGTCAAGATGGTCGTCCAAAAGATGCCTGATACGCCTCGTTCCCACGCTCTGCGTGGGAACGCATTGACTGCGACACTCTGCGTAGTCCGGCCTGAGACCGAGCTACGGGAAAAAGCGGGTTCCCATGCAGAGTGTGGGAATCAGAACCCAATCCAAGCCGGCGGGCCCTGCAAATAGTTGCCTTAAAGGGCTATTTTTCCCTGAAATTCTTGACGAATGTGATGATCTCGACAACAGGCGTTCCGTCTTTTTGAAAAAAGGTTTTCGCGTCTTTTTGTTGAAAATTCGCATCCCGGGCTGCTTGCAATATGCGATTGCGAAAATCCGGAATGGATTTCTGCGACCCTATGAAATAATCGTTTGTGGGCAGAACGAAGGTCAGCTGAGGATTATCGGAGAATAAGGCGGGAATTTTTTTGTTTTCGCTCTTGTCCGCATCCCAGATGTCCCGGGTAAATTTAAGCGCTCCCCCAGTCAGAAAATGGGTGTTTAACATGTATCCCCAATCGCAAAAGACAATTTTGTCATCGCGGTTATATGTTTCCAAATCCTGGGCAAGCAAGTTATTGGCGTTGCAAAAAAGTCCCACGCCGCCGGTTCGAACCAATTGGCGCGTCAGGGCAAAATGCTGCGACACGTTGATGGGCAGCAACAGCAAGGCGCCGGTAATAATCACCGTCCAA
>JBEKSO010000373.1:0-4496 GCA_049516935.1 Thermoguttaceae bacterium | reverse complement strand
GCCCTTCAGGCCGACCACGATTCCCAACCCCTGCAAAGTGTTCTCTTCCTGCCCTTTCAGGCGGCAGATGCTTTTTAGAATCGTCCGTGCATCTAACGGCGCCGCCGCCAGGCAACATGCAAGGATTGTCGATAAAACTACGAATCGGTGATAAATTTTGTTTTTCATACGATTTAGACTAATTTCTCAACACGGAGTCATGGAGGTCACGGAGAAAATTAAAATAACATATTGTTTGTTTTGACGAATATTCTTGGATTTGATTTATGAATGAATTTTTCAATGAGCATATTTAAAATCTTTTTTAAAATGTTTTCTCCGTGTCCTCCGTGTCTCCGTGTTTTTTTTTAGCGAAAAGTGAACTAGAACGGTTGATATTTATCGAGCCACTGCAAGAACCAGCCGCGGCGATAACCGTCGCGGACATGGCCTTCCTCGCGTTTCACCAATCGCATATTGGAAACGTTTTGACTGAGCACGGTATTGTTGGGCAACACGTCTTCAGCTCGAATTTCACCACCAAGGGAATACTCCCACGTGTCTTCGTTGTTTTTGATCGTGCGGCGGCCTTCGATGATCAGATTCCCGTTGGGCCTGATGTCGACCACGTTGCAAGCGATTTGCAACTTCATCGCATCCTTGGTCTCGAAGACCGCTTGCGATTGCATTTTGTTATCGACCTCTCCGCGGACGTGCGGCGGGCCGGCGGTTTGCGGATCGGGAATCACCGAAAGGCCCTTCAACAATATCCAGTCCGGCAGTTTCAAATCGCCGTAGGCTTTTTTCTTGCGGTCCATCTGCCCTTCGCTGTTAACAACCGATTTCTCGTCCACTTGCACGGTCACAATGTCGTGCAAGCGTATCGGATGCGGCTCGATGGGTTGTTGGTAAGTCCAGGAGTATTTCACCATGGTCATGCCCGCGCGCGGATCGGGCTGGCCGAAAAGGCTCGAATCTTGCGCCCGAAGATCCATAACAAAACATAAGGTGAAAAGAAAAATTATTGCAAATTGTAAATTGCAAATTGTAAACTGCAAATTGTGAATGAAAAATAGTGGGCAGCGGACAGTGGGCCGTGGACAGTGCGAAACCGCGAGGATTTTCGTTGGATTATTCATAATTCATCTTTCATTGCCCCATGTTCCGCGTTTATTTATTTTCGTTCCGTGGCCGGCACGACTTGCGCTAGAACTTCGGTTTCACGCATGCCGCAGACGCGCGCCTGGTACGGTTTCCGGTCTTGCATGGTTTCCATGGTCACCAGATCGCCCAAGCCGCCGTCGTCCCTTGCCCGGGCCGTGGTCCGCACGCGAATGCCCGCGCTCTGGGCATAAACTGTCACCACATCGCCTTTATGAACCAAAAGCGGCGCTTGCAGGTCGTCGGGAACGATGATTTTTCCATCCGGGACCGCCCGCGTGGTTTGCTTGCCTGCCACTTCTTCGATGCTATGAAAAACGCCGCTTTCGCCGTCGCGGGGGGCGTCGCGGACAATCGCCAGATCGCTTTCCCGGATCACCGCGCCGCGGGCAAGAGAATGCACGGCCGCCACGACTGCCGAAGGAACGGTGACCTGCGCGTCGATTGTAAACGGCGCCGATCCCTCGCTCGAATCGATCCTCACTTCAAAGCGTTGCGACCCGGTCCAAGGAGGGCTTCCGCCGCTTACGGAAATCGGCTGCACCGGACTGGCGGCTGCGCGGGCCAAGGCGGTAGGGGTATCAAATTGCAGGTATCGCGTCTCGCCGGACCCGGATTTCGTTTGCACGTATTGCAATATGGCCTCGCAAACGCGGCGATGAGCCCGCTTTACGGCCGAGGGGGTCAACGATTGATCGGCTCGCACCGGTTCACCGGCCGAGGTCAATACTATCTGGCTGGAGCCGGAAAACCGCTGCTCGGTTAAATTAATGCCCCGCATGGAAAGAAGATCTTGCACTTCTCTCACTCGAAGCACGCGCTGCTGCGCCGCCGGCGGGGCAGGAAAGAGCTCGATAGCCGCGAGCTTTCCAGCCTGCTCGGCGTCGGCGCTGTAAATTTCCGCAATATCGCCCAGAGTCACCACCGATCCATGCGGACTGCACTGCTGGCGAAACCGCAACTCGGCGGCCTGGGATGCGCTCCATGCCAACGCCGGCATGATTATCAGTAAGACAATTATTCGTTGCATATATTTCGTCATTCCAAACTTATCCGGAATTACTGCGCCCGCGGCAAATTCGCCACGGTCTGCAATAATTCATCGCCTGTTTTAATGGCCTGTGAATTTAGCTCGAACGCCCGCTGGGTGGTAATCATATCGATCAATTCCTGGACAGGTTCGACGTTGGCCATTTCCAGCATGTTTTGCTGTAATTGTCCAAGACCGTTCTGGCCCGGATTGGATATTGTCGGAGCGCCCGAGGCGTCGGTTTCACGATATAGATTTTCACCAAGTTTGAGCAATCCTTGCGGATTGATGAAAGAAGCCAATTGGATCTGGCCCACCTGCGTCATTTGGTTGCTGCCCTGTTGTTGGACGGTAACAATGCCTTCGGGTGTAATAGTGATGCCCGTGGCGTCCGGGGGTATAACGATGGGTGGCTCCAGCAAACGCCCGTCGCTGGCCGAGCCCACCACTAGATTACCGTTGGCGTTTTTTGCCAGATTTCCGGCCCTGGTGTAAACAATCTGGCCGTCAGGGTTGGTGACCTGCAAGAACCCCATGCCTTCGATGGCTATATCCAATTCTTGGCCGGTTTGTTTCATCGACCCTTGTGTGAACTCGGTTTGCGTGCTTTGCGTGCGCACGCCCAGACCGATTTGAGTGCCGGTGGGAGTATATTGGCCGGCCGAATCCTGGGCGCCGGGGTATACTTCGTGGCGGTAAATCAGATCCTCGAAATTCGCCCGGTCGCGCTTGAACGCCGTGGTCTCCATGTTGGCAAGATTGTTGGCCACCACGTCCAGCTTGGTTTCCATTGCCGTCATGCCCGTTGCCGCGGAATATAGTGCTTGAATTGTCATTGGATTAGTGATTAGAGATTAGGGGTTAGTAAAGTTCACAGTTATCAGTTTACAGCTATCAGTAATCAATTTCTGCCTGGCTTTAAAAACAAGAACTGTGAACTGATAACTGACTACTGTAAACTATGCTTTCAACACTCGACTGATCAAAGAGCTTAGTATTTGATCTTGAGTTTTCATCATGTTGACATTGGCCTCGAAATACCGGGAGGCCTCGATCATGGCGGTCATTTCCAGCGTTGGACTCACGGCCGACATCTCCAGGCAACCGGAGGCGACGCGCCGCTCGGCCGGCTGAACAGGCTCCGGACGGGTGGTCGAGCGGTATAAATTATCGCCGTACTTGACCAGGTTTTCGTTGGCCGCGGGTTTGACAATCGCCAGATTCTGTATATTGCCGGGCTGCCGCATTGCGCCCGTGTCGCTGATATCCCAATGTTTAACTTCCGGGTTTATAACTACTGGTACTCCGCTTTCGTCCAAAACCGAGTAGCCTTGCGGGGTGACCAACTCGCCGCGGGAGTTAATCTCGAAATTTCCCGCCCGCGTTAGGAAAGTTTCTTCGCCTTTCTTGACTGTAAAAAAACCCTCGCCCATAATTGCCACGTTAGCGGGATTCTTGGTTTGCTTTACGGCGCCGGCGGAAAAATCGGTCTTTGTTTGGCGGAACGAAACGCCTCCGCCGACGTCTTCCATATTGCCCGAACCGGGGATCGCCGTCCCCTTATCGATGCCCTCGGCATACCGGGCCTGAAAACAGGCCAATTCCCGCTTGAATCCGACGGTATCGACATTGGCCAAATTGTTGGCAATGACATCCAGCCGGGAAGACTGGGCATTGGCCCCTTCCGCTGAAATGTAAAAACCATATGGCATCTTAATCCTCGAACTTTTATGTTGGAGCAGCAGTTTCACTGCTGCCCAACAACAGAACCTCGTGAAAAACCAAACCCTTTCCCATCCCGCAAACTTTGCGGGGAGTTGGGGGTGCATTTCACTTAGCAACACCCGTGCCAGTCTGTTGAATTGCCGCCTCCTGTTATCGAAGACGTGGCGGAACCGGCTGGCTTCATAAACACTTACGAACTTTCCCTGCACATCAGAGATGATTTTTGACGCACACTATCGAATTGAATGCAAGCAGCGGGTTCTGCCGATTCGACCGGCATAAAACACCGATCCATGCCTAACGATCCCGGCGGTAAATTCAATCCCAATATACTGCTCCAGTTGGGTTTATAGGGAATTTACTGATAGTTTTATTATCGAATAAGACTTTGTCCTGGTCTGGGGCATTTTTTTACTTGCTTCAGTTGTTTCTCATGCCGAGAAAGCTATAGAACAGAAGACACAGAAGATTATCGACTACAGTCCAGTTTACTTAGAACATGTAAATTGCCGAGCCGATACCTGATGTGGAACTTAACGCGGATTCACGACCCATCGTGCGTCCAATTCTGGATGCGGGGTCAAGGCGGTCGGACGTAGAT
>JBEKSO010000372.1:0-4506 GCA_049516935.1 Thermoguttaceae bacterium | reverse complement strand
CCCCGGTGTAATCACCGGGGGCTAAATACGTTTCATGCAGACGGTGTACTTGATGCGGTAAACATCGGCACAAATACTTTATTCGCTTTTTCCCGCTGCCTCCCTGGCCTGGATTCGTTTCTGGGCGTCGGCGATAAGATCGTCCAGGTATTTTTGCACGGCGGCATACTCGTCATCCACGATTTGAGATTCCATGTCTTTAACCGTGGCCTTCATGTTTTCCACGGTCTTGACGATCCCCTGATAATCCTCGACCGTCAAAGGCTTGCCGTCGGCAGAAGCGCGGCGGAAAGGGGCCTCGACGTCCGTGCGATCCCCGTCAAAGCGCTGCTCTTTCAAAAGCGTGGGCCAACGCATGATTTCCCGGGGCGCCGCAGGCATACTTGGCTCCGGAACGGGTGTAACCGCCGCCAATTCGGTCGCCGGCAAGGTCATGGGCCTTCGAGCAGGACGGCTGGGCGCCTCATGCTGAAACATCCAATCCCGCGCCACTTGACCCGAATCGGAAACCATGGCGGGTCGGGATGCGGCCTGTGATTGCATCGATCTATTGACATTTTGCCATGCCTGGCTCTTAACCATGGAACTGGTGGCCTGTAATTGCCGGTCTTGCATATATGCATTTTGCCCTTGGGCAGTTGAATATGCGGACGTAGCCAGGCCCATGACACTCATGTCGGGATAATAATAACCGCCGCCACGCGGCACGAACTGGGCCTGGGCAGGCAGCGCACCAAATGCCAAAAAGGCCAATCCCACCCAAAACCGGGCGGAAAAACTTGCTTTGCATCCGATTGGATTCATGATTTGGCTCCCCCAATTGTCCCTTAACGGACTGGCAAGTGAAAATATCTTCAATTGTATAAGTCTATCTTCTTAAACGCGAAAAGCAATTCGGTTTTTTCGGAAAACCTATGACAATCGCTAACCGAACGCAAGGAGTTCTAACACAACCAAGTATCCATTGAAAATGCCCTCACCCCTAGCCCCTCTCCCGACCAACCTTCGGTCGGTGCCTGGAGAGGGGAGGTTTTGTTAGAGCCTTTAAATTCTTGACCGGCATGGAATTGAGCTACAATTCATTATTGATACAATTATACACAAAGATGCTATTTCCCTATACTTTTGGCAGTTTAAACATTCGAAGGAGAAAAAATGTCAAGAATAAGCGGTACGTTGATGGCGGTTATATTTAGTCTCATTTCAACTATCCCGGCTTGGGCAGTGGAGATTGATAAATCGGTCGCACGGCATGCTGTAATCGATCAGGTTTTTGGAAAATATGAAAAGGCGTTTAACGCGGGCGATGCCAAGGCAATCGGCGAGTTATGGAAAAGCGACGGGGAGTTTATCGACCCGATGGGCAACAAGATCGTGGGACGCGAGGCAATCGAAACGGTTTTCCAGGATTTCTTTTCGCGGACCCCGGGAGAAAAACTCTCCGTTAAGGTTTTATCGCTAAAGGAAGAGGAACAAGGCGCCGTGGTAGTGGCCGAGATCGCAGCGGAAGTCAGTCCGCCGCTGCCCGATCGGATAGGAACCAACAAGACCACAATCGTGCTGGTGCGTTCCGGCGATAATTGGCTAATCGAAGGGGTAAGGGAAAAGCTCGATTTGCCCGCCTCTTACGAACATCTGAAAGCCCTGGAATGGCTGGCGGGTTCTTGGTCCACTCAAGCCCCTTCCAGCGCCGAACCGGACAAAGTGAGTCAAATATCGATCAATTCCACCTGTCAATGGACGGCCAACAAGAGCTTCCTTACCCGCTCTTTTGACACCCGCCTGCAACAGCTCGATTTGCACGGCACGGAGGTCATCGGCTGGGATCCGCGGAGCAAATCGATCCGTTCCTGGTTGTTTGAATCCACCGGCGGGTTTACCGAAGGCACTTGGAAACCGGAAGGCAAGCAATGGGTAATCGAAATCAAGGGAGTGCTGGCGGACGGCGAAACGGTCAGTTCCACGAGCACCTTGACCAAGGTTGATAAGAATACGCTCACCGTCCAATCGCAGAATCGCATGCGCGGGGGCAAGCCCCAACCGGACGTTGCCCCGATCACAATCCATCGCGTCAACGCGCCCGAACGTCCAAATCCTGAACCCTGAATGCCGTGTGAGTCTCAGAAATAATGTCACTTCCCAATGGTCAACACGACCGCTGAATATGGGCGAATTCTCAGCGGCGGCTGTTAGCCGCCGGCTATGGTGTGTGAAATTACTTATTCTCAATAAACGATGAAGGGGCCGGCAAAGCGACCCCTTCGGCATCCCCCACACTTAGGCGAGTGAATTATTAGGGCGCCGGCGATGGGACAACTTGCGTCTGCCTGTTCTCCTTGACCATGAACAGCGAATTGTCGGCGACGTTTAGCACCGGCCGGTAGCAACTGGTGCCCAGGCACCTGGTCGAACGGCCGGGATACCAGACCAGATTTATCGCCAAACTCCAGGATTCGTTTATTTGCCCGCCGGAATCACCCCGACCCTGTTTGGGAATCAGGTAGTTAAAGGTATTTTGCAGGGCCCAACTGCCGCCCAAGGGGACCCAGAAGTCGGCGCCGAACAGGCCGTCGCCCATGCCGGTCAAACCGCCCCAAAGCCGTCCGTCGCCGCCGTTTTGGAAATGGCGGCGGCAGTAAACGACGAACTGGTCGGTAGGATTCAAAAAGGCATTGACGAGGGTTACCTGGCGTGGGTTCAAGCGTAGTGCGCTCTGAACGCTATCGCCACCCACGCCGTAAGCCCCGGAATAACCGAGTTCGGTGCATTCATTGAAAAGGTAACCCGTTTCCGTGCGGATTTGTTTTAGATCCGACTGCTCGTAGTAGGTGTCGTGGAGCAAATCAAAGGCCACGCCCCATTGCCAGCCGCAACATTCCGCGCGATTGAAAATACCGGCTGTGAAAAAATACTGATGCCTGTCGGCCGTTACGATTGTCGATTGGTTAGTGGTGTCTGTGGGGGCATTTTCCTGATAACCGGAAATGTTGTCTTGCAGGGCGGCAAAACCGAGTTGATATCCGCAACCCCAGGGATCGCCCAGCGGTGCGCCCCAATTCACGCCTTCGGTGAAGCCAAAGTTGCCGTTGCCGCCGCGGTCGCGCGGACCTTTATACCCGTTTACGCCCGCGAAAATCGCCAGGTTCCGCGGACCCCATCCGCCGCAGGGCGCCAGCCAGGGACAATCGCAATCGCCGCACTGGCAGCAGTCGCCGCAGTCGCCGCAATTCGAGCCACAGCCGTCTTGCGGCGCAAACGAGCCTCCCGCGGCCAACGGCTCGTATTGGGTCGCGCCGGGATCGCCTTCCACCATCGCCGGAACCTCTCGCTGCGCCATCCTATAGTTTTTAGGCTGGACATTGCCCGAAGGCGAAACGCCCGAAGGCCGGTTACGGTTCGAGTTTTGATATGGCGAACGTTGGTCAACATTATATTCAGCATCTTGCTTCACATTCGCGCCGGACGACCGTTGCGCAGTACGATACTCGGTATCTTGATTTGAATTTGCATACGGCGACCGTCGGACATTCGTGCTATTGTCGGCATCCTGACTTGAATTCGGATACGGCGACCACTTGATAGTGCGGGGCTCGCTGTCCTGGGCCGACGAACTGGTGACTTGCTGCGGGGCCCTATTGTTATGCAAAACTTTTTGCCGCCATTCGGCCTTTTGCGGTGTCGCGTCCGACTCGGAATCATCGAAAACCGATTGGGCCGAGGCTATCGGACAAACCGCCGTAAGACTCATTCCAATTACCATTAAATTGGCAATCCATTGTTTTATAAGAGACATGTCCACACCTCAAAAATGGGGGTAGCCTATAGACTTTACTTAATCCAGTCCTTGACGACACAGAATATCGGGCCTATTTAATCGGAACTTTTGGAAAAATCGAAAAAATCAGAAAAGCTTGCGCAGATTGCCGATATTGTGCATTTTTATGCAGTGAAACAGGGGTTGTAAGGAATTTTGTATCAAGTGGTGGCACGGACTTCCAGTCCGTGAAGAAACACGGCCAAGATGGCCGTGCCACACAGAAATCCGTACAGGCCCGCAAAACAGAGCTTGCACCTGTGAATGTGCACAATCAAATACGGATGCGGGCGAATACTGTCTTAACGCTCCAAGGCTTGCTTCAGATCGGCTATGAGATCTTGGGTATTTTCGATGCCGCACGAGATGCGGATCATATTATCGGGAATTTTCAACTCCCGCCGCGCTTCCGGGCTGAACTCCAAAAAACTCAATACCCGGGGTTGTTCAATGAGCGATTCCACCCCTCCCAGACTGGCGCCGATGCGTGGAATCTTAACGGCATCGACTATGGCCGATGTCTGGCGGATATCGGCGCCCTTGATCAGAAATGTGACCAGGCCTCCGAAACCGGACATTTCGCGTTTTGCCGTTTCGTGGTATTGATGGCTGGGAAGTCCGGGATAATATACTTTTTCCACCCGCGGATGGGTTTCGAGGAATTCGGCCACTGCCTGGCCGTTTTCATTGTG
>JBEKSO010000371.1:0-4509 GCA_049516935.1 Thermoguttaceae bacterium | reverse complement strand
GGCGACAACGAGTGGAAGCACTTCGACGACACGGTGTACGGCGGCGATTTCTTGCAGCACCAGCCGCCGGTAAAGGAATTGGCGTATTGGGCGCCTAGGATCATCGACCTGATGGACCGGCTGGGCGTGACCTTCAACCGCACGCCGGAGGGTTTTCGCGATCAGCGGCGTTTCGGCGGCACGCTTTATCGGCGTACGGCCTTTGCCGGGGCAACCACCGGACAGCAATTACTCTATGCTCTGGACGAACAAGTGCGGCGCTGGGAAGTGGCCGGGCGGGTGACGAAGTTCGAATTTTGGGATTTTTTGGGGCCGGTCGTCGACGGTGCGGGCCGGTGCCGGGGCTGCGTGGCCCAGGATCTGGTGAGCATGGAGATCCGCGCGTTTCCGGCCGAAGCCTTGATCATCGCCACGGGCGGATGCGGGCTGATCTTCGGCCGCTCGACCAATTCGATGGCCACAAACGGCAGCGCGGTAAGCCGGGTGTTTCAGGCGGGAGGGCGCTACGCCAACGGCGAATTCGTGCAGGTGCATCCCACGGCGATACCCGGGGCGGACAAGTTGCGGCTGATAAGCGAAAGCGCCCGGGGCGAAGGCGGCCGGGTGTGGGTGCCGCGAAAACCGCAAGATTCCAGACCGCCCAACGACGTGCCCGAAAAAGAGCGATATTATTTCCTTGAAGAGCGCTATCCGCAGTACGGCAACCTGCTGCCGCGGGACATCGCCACGCGGGAAATCTTCAAGGTCTGCGTGCAGGAGGGACTGAGCGTCGAGCCGGATCGGATGTGCGTGTATCTCGACGTATTGCACCTGCCGCGCGAACTGTTGGACCGCAAGCTGGCCGGCATATTGGAAATCTATCAAAAATTCCAGGGCGTAGATCCGCGGACCACTGCGATGAAGATTTTTCCGGCCGTTCATTACAGCATGGGCGGATTGTGGTGCGATTACGAGCGGACTGCCGAGGGCGGGCTGGCTCTGGGCTCGCCGCGGAATCAACAGACCAACGTGCCGGGGATTTTCGCCATCGGAGAGTGCGATTACCAATTTCACGGGGCGAACCGGCTGGGGGCGAATTCGCTGGTGGCCTGCATTTTCAGCGGCCTGACAGTTGCACCGGGCGTTATGGCGTACATCGGAAATCTGCCCGGGGGAAAGGCCGCGGATCAAGGGTCGGCGCTTTTCGATCAGGCGGTTTACAGGCATCTGGCCGAGTACAAAGACATGTTGGCGCGTGCGGAGGGCGGACCGAATCCGTATACGCTGCACCTGGAGCTTGGCCGGCTGATGACCAAAAGCGCAACGGTGGTGCGGCACAATGCCGATCTGGAAGAGGCGTATGCCAAGCTTTGCGAGATGGAATTCGAGGCCCGGCATTGCACGCCGGCGGACCGGGGGAATTGGGCGAATCAGAATGTTGTATTCATCCGCTCGCTTCAGGACATGTTTCCATTGGCAAAGACGATAGTAAAAGGCGCACTGTTGCGGGACGAGTGCCGGGGCGCGCATTACAAGCCTGAGTTCGCCATGCCCGATATCGATGCGACTGATCTGGCCGAACGGCGGCGCCAGGCCGAGGCGTGGTGCGAGCGGTTCGAGGCGAACAATCGCAAATGGCTGAAAACGACGGTCGCCGCCATTGGCCCGGACGGCGAGCCGCGGATTTCGTACGAGGACGTGGACACATCGATCATTCCGCCGCGGCCGCGTTTGTACGGCATGGTCGGCGGGCAGGCGATCGAAGAAGTGTGGAAGGAAAAGGGTCAGAGGGCAGGGGGCAGGGAATAGATTTTTTGTGTTTGAGAACATTACTTACACTTTTTTATTGCAAATTGACAATTGCAAATTTCAAATTGCAAATTGAACAAAGTGTGTTCCCACGCCGGAGCGTGGGAACAAGGAAAGGAAAAACGCCGGAGCGTGGGAACAAGGAAATAAGTGTAAAGCCGCGACCATTGGTCGCGCGATAATCTCATGACCGATTCATTTAACAAAATCGAAAGCAGCGCTCCGGCCGGCAAGTCGTTTTTGGTTCGCGTTTTGCGCCAGGACGGGCCGGGACGGCGGCCGTATTGGGAGCGGCACCGGGTGGTCTACGAGCCTAACATGAACTGCATCAGCGTGCTGCAGAAAATCGCCGAAGGGGCCAGGACTGTGGAAGGCAAGCCCGTCGCACCGGTGGTATGGGAGTGCAATTGCCTGGAGGAAGTTTGCGGGGCGTGCACGATGATAATCAACGGGCGGGTGCGCCAGGCTTGCACCGCGCTGGTGGATCAACTTTTAGCGGATCGGCCCGGTGAGATCGAACTACGCCCGGCGACCAAGTTCCCGGTGATTCGCGATCTGTTGGTCGATCGATCAAGGATGTTCGCCTGCCTGGAGAAGATTTTGGCCTGGCTGCCGGTGGATAGTTATTTGGACATGGGTTCGGGCCCGCGGCAGTCGCAGGAAACGCAGCAGATGGCGTATTTATACAGCAAGTGCATGACGTGCGGGTGCTGCCTGGAGGCCTGCCCGCAGTTTTTGAAGATCGAACTGAAGCCCAAGCCGGGCGAGAGCGACGAAGCATATCGCGCCCGGCAGCGGGTGGCCAACATGCGGTCGTTCATGGGCGCGCACGCCATCGCCCAGGTCGAGCTTTTCAACAGCAATCCCATCGGTGCGATGAATTCCTTCGAGCGGCTGGAGGCCTTGGTGGCCGAGGGCGGGATTCAAACCTGCGGCAACGCGCAGAATTGCGTGAAAGTGTGCCCCAAGGAAATTCCGCTGACCACGGCCATCGGCCGGGCCGGTCGGGCGGCGACTTTGCACACGATGCGGAAGTGGTTCGATCGGTGAGGGTGCCGTGCTAAAGTACAAAGGACGCGGAGCGTCCTGGAAGTGCGTTCCCACGCTGGAGAGTGTGAACGTGAGTGTAGAAAAAAACTCCGGGAGCAAGTTCCCGGGCTAAACGGAGGCTAAACATGAGGCGGTCGTTGGCGCGCCCTTTCAGGGCTTGGGGGATTTGATGCGGGCCGCTGACCCAGGGCTGCGCTACGCTCCGCCCTGGGCTATCATAGCGCGCCGCGTTGCGGCTGTAGATTTACGCTCCGCCCTGGGCTATCATAGCGCGCCGCGTTGCGGCTGTAGATTTACGCTCCGCCCTGGGCTATCATAGCGCGCCGCGTTGCGGCTAAACCCGACGATCATTCATCCTTCATCCCTCATCCCTTATCTCACATCCCTCATCCTTGATTCTTAGCCCAGCCAGCGCGGGTTGTGGGCGGTGCTGTCGAACATATTGCCGGTTTTAAAGGGTTCGAATCGGCCTTCGGCAGCCGCCGGGGCTGTTCGCTCGAGCAGTGAGGCGATCTGCTGGGACGTTAGCGGTTTGAAGTCGCGGACGGCGTCGAGGTCCTGGCGGAGGATGTCGAGGCTGTCGATGCCGGTTATGACCGTCGAGGTGGGCAGGCTCATGGCGTAGTGCAGACACTCGACCGGTTTTACCAGGTTGCTGCGGAGGATAACGCCAAAGCCCATTGATTTCATGCCCAACACGCCGATTTCTTTTTTTACCAGAATGGGCAGCACTTTTTTCTCGAAACTGCGGAAGTGGGCGTCCATCACGTTTAGGGGCATCTGCACTGCGTCGAAGCGGAAATCGTGCTTGTCGGCCATGTCCAGCATGCGGAGGTGGACCATGGGGTCTTTGTGGCCGGTAAAGCCGATGAAGCGAATCTTGCCGGCTTTCCGGGCATCGAACATCGCCTCTTGTGCGCCGCCGGGGGCGAATATGCGATCAGGGTCTTCCAACCGAATTACCTCGTGATGCTGCATGAGGTCGATGCGGTCGGTTTTCAGGCGTTTGAGGGATTCGTCGATTTGCTCGGCGGCCGCTCGTTTTGTGCGCCCGTCGATCTTGGTCATGAGGAAGACCTTGTCGCGGTAGCCGTCTTCTAGGGCTTTGCCCATGCGAATTTCGCTCTCTCCGCCGTTGTAATCCCAACTGTTGTCCATGAAGTTTATGCCATGATCGACGGCCTCGCGGATAATGCGGATGCTTTCCTGTTGGTCGCCTTGCATGCCGATGTGAAAGCCGCCCAGGCCGATGACCGAGACGCGCTCGCCGGTCTTGCCCAGTTGGCGATAAATCATCTCGCCTTTGAGCGTTTCGTCCGATCGTGGGGAACCGCCTGATTGCGGCTCGTCGGCCCGAACCGCGGCTCCAAAAGATTCAAGGATTCCGCCGGCTGCAACCGGCAGGGACGCGGCAAGGGCGGTTTTCAAAAAATCGCGGCGTTCCATATCCGTCTCCATTGCTAAGGGGCGATTTATAATAGTTTGGCCGTCAAATGCTGTTAGGTTTTTGAGAGGTAACAAGAGAATATCACATAATTTTAATAATTAAAGCCCACGGGCTGCAACCCGTGGGCCTAATGAATTTCTTTTCCTGAGCCTCAAAAAAAGCCGCTTTAGTTATTTTTTCGCCGAATGTGCGCGCTGGATGAGGGGGACGAATTCGCGTTGCTT
>JBEKSO010000370.1:0-4515 GCA_049516935.1 Thermoguttaceae bacterium | reverse complement strand
TTTGCATTTCCGCGCGGTCTCGACCATGCGGCGACCCTCGCTTACGGTGTAGCTGACGGGCTTCTCGACATACACGTGTTTGCCGGCCTGCATGGCCCAAATCGCCACCAAGGCATGCCAGTGGTTTGGAGTCGCCGTGGTTACGATATCGACCGACTTGTCGTCGAATGCCTTGCGCAGATCTTGCACGAATTTCGGTTTTCGGCTTTGGAACTTGGCAACTTCTTCCACCCGTTTTTGGCCCACCGCCTCGTCCGCGTCAACGATATAAGTCACTTCCGTATCTTTTCGACTGGAATAAGTCTCTAAATGGGAATTTCCCCGGCCGTTGACGCCGACCACCGCAACGCTGAGTTTTTCATTTGGGCTGGTGCTTTGCTTTTCTTCCGCACCAAAGACTGTATTGCCGGGCAAAACCGCCATTGCCGCCGCAGCCAATAACGAATCTTCCAAAAACTGCCGCCGTGTGAAATGGCCCATGAATAATCCTCCATCTAGGTGGTATGCACAAAAAAGGTGGGATGCTTTATGGATGCAGTAAATAGTTTAACCGATTGCAGATGCGATTTGCAAGCAGTTATTACATTTAGCCCCCGGTGAACACACCGGGGGTTTGGTTGCAATCAACGCGAAACCGCAAGCGGTTTATTTGGAATCCCTGATCCCCGAACCATTTTCAGGCGGCGGCCAGGCGGGCCAGGCGGCCCAGGCGGTAGTGATGGGTTTCCAGATATTCGGCCAGTTCGCCCGATGTGAGCAAGCGGAGTTCGTCAGGTCGGGCAGAGGCCAGGGGATCGGTCCAGCCGTCGTTATCATCGCCGTTTTGATCGGCGGCGGATTCCATGGCCGGATGCAATCCGATTTCCACCGGACCGGATGGTTCGCCGTCGCCGAGAAACAGGCGGATCAAGGGCATGTCGATTTTGCCCGCATGAGCCGTGCCGTGAAAACAGGGGGGATAATGCACTTCATTAAGTTGCTCCATGCGGCGGTGAAATTGTTTGGCGAAAAACTGCTTTATACGGGCCAGGATCCAGGCCCGCGGCGAATGGCTGCGAAGCAGCGCGGAGCGAAGCAGCGAGCGTTCCTCGGCTACCCGGACTACATGAATATCGTATCTGGCCAATAATTGAGGGATAAAATCGGCCGCCACGGGAAGCATTTCGATGTATTGATGGCCGTTCAGGTGCGTCGGTTGCAGGCCGTGATCGAAGAGGAATTCAACTTGCCGGGCCAATTCACTTTGGATTTGCCGGCAGAGGCGTACGCCGTGCCGTTGCAACCGGGAAAACAGGGCGAAAATGCCGGGAAATCTATCGTCGCCGTCGAGCAATTCGCCGGGATAGTTCTTGCCCGTGAGCGGCCGGCCTTGGGTCAAATTCAAATGCACGCCCAGATCGAAGCGGCAGAAAGGGTCCTCCAGCCTGGAGCGCCAGGCATGCAGGGGCAATCGGGCCGCCGCTTGATCGTCGATAAGTTCTTTCCACAGTTTCAAGGCCCGGGCGGCATCCGGGGCATTCGCTAACAACGATGCGCTGGTCAAAAGACCCTGCCGGAAACCCTGCATAATGCCGTCGGTAACGCCGCGATTCATGCCCAAGTCGTCGGCGTGCAAGATCACCCGCCGATAATCAGGATTTTCTCCCTTTATTTCCATCACCCCGCCTTTTTAAAGAAAAAAGGGGCAATCACCTCGCCGCCGGCATTGTTTTCCCGATTCAAATGCGATCCGGCTCCAAACCGGACCCCATTTTGTTTTTCCCATAAGGCGGCCCACTTCGCTTCATCCAAATCTCTTTCCAGATAAACCAAACGTGGAACCGGCGGGAGTTGCTTGAAATTCGCCCGCCACCATATTCGCAGCACTTCGGCCAGCATGGGCAAGGCGTTGCTGCGCAGCGACAAGGTCGAGGCATAGTCGTTTACCAATGTCACGGGAATGCGCTGGAACGATAGACCCAGGCGGTGGGTCAAATAGACCACTTCGGCGTCAAAGGCGAAACCGGCCACATTCACGCGGGAAAAAATGTCCAGGGCCGCTTGCCGGGTAAACAATTTCAGCCCGCATTGCGTATCGGTGATTTGCCGCGAGATCAGTGTTTTGACGACGGCTCGAAATACATAAGTGGCCATTTGCCGCGTCCAATGCCGCGGGGCCAGATGACGCGATTCGGGCAGATCGCGCGCCCCGAAGACTACCTGGAAATTACCCGTCTTTAGAATATCGTAACCTCGCCGCAAAGCGGCCAAATCAAAGGGCAGATCGGCGTCGGTGAAGGCGAGCACTCGTCCGGTTGCGCTGAGCATCGCGGCTTTTACCGCCCGGCCTTTGCCGCCGTGGCTCTTAAGACTAAACGTGGAAAATCGCGGCCCTAATCCATCCGTCAAAGCGGCGGTGCGATCGCTGCTGCCGTCGTCGGCAACCATGACCCGATAATCGACCGCCCAATCGTTGAAAAAAACTGCTAACGAATTAAGCGCCCAGGGCAGCCTTTGCTCTTCGTTGAAGGCGGGTATAATGACCGTCAAATCATGGTCCGCCGGAGAGATCCGAATTTCTTTCAGCGTCTGCTTCTTAAACAAAACCGCGATTTGATCCGTCATCCCGCTGGCAGGCCTCATGCCTTTGCCCTCTTTTTATCTCTTATCAAAAGCATTTTATTTAGAATAATTTAACAACCAATCAATCCATCGATCGTCGCTGAATTTATGTTTATTAACGGAGACTCCGGGCGAATAAAGCGCGAACCTTAATCAATTCGTGAGAGTGAGTAAACGTCATTAGTGGAAAAACGATTTTCAACGCTAAAAAACCGAAATGTGAGTAAAACATGCTTAATGGGCTAAGGAGGCAAGTTGGGAAGGAAATAATTGCTTGCGCCGATAGGGATGAATTGATAAAATATCAACAAAATTCACAATTTCTTATGGATCGAAACCGTATGCCTTTACCGAAAAAACCGACATTTTTTACGCGCTTGTTTCAATCAGTGTAATTTGCATAACCCACTGCCAGCAAAGGATTTTTGTGCGGGAAAACCCTTCTTTATATGGACAGCGCCTGGTTGCACCGCGATAATGAATCGCATGTCCAGCTATGCATTACAAAAGCGCAAGTTCATCATGCACTCGGCCCATCCGACGATCGGAGTTTCGATAGCGCTGGCTGCCCGCCGCTTTGAATATGCGATCTTGCGGCCGCGAAAAGTGTTTGCTATCGCGGGTCCCAAAGATCGGCACTTGGCCGCGCTGGTGCAGAATTATCTCCTCGATTTTATGGGCGACGATTATCCGCTCGACTGGAATTGGGTTTCGATAAAAGCAAAAGGAATGCAGCCGGAGGACATCAATCCGCACAATATCGACTGCCTGATTCTATTCGGACGTCCCGAGGCGATGAGTGCAAAAGCCCTGGACCGGATCCACGATTATTGGCAATGCGGCGGATCGCTGGCGGCTGTTCGCATAGCCGATTATGCCATGCAGGGCTGTGCCCGGTTCGCCGACGAACTTTTCGGCGGCGAATATTATTACGAGCATCTGCTGCAGCCGGCCAAAATCAGTTTGTTGCATCATGCCGGACATCATCCACTGCTGCGGGGAGTGCAGCCCTTTGTTTCGCGCGGCGGCCTGCACCGTTACGAATTGCCGCTGACCGAAGCCACGCCGATATTGTTCGGTTCGGCGTGCGGCGAGACCTTGCCGGTGGCGTGGGTGCGCTCCAGGCTGGGGCGGCGGGTTTTTGCCACCACTCTGGGCTCTCCCGCCGACTTCCGCCATCCTTGCTTTCTCCGACTGTTGGCCAACGCCGTGGTTTGGACGGCCCGTTAGGAAGCGGCTCTTTTTACCGGCTCTTTTTATGACTTTAAGCAATTCCAAAACTCGGCAAAAGCCGTAAAATCGCGACTATCGGTCTTTAGCTTCCTTTATCCCGGATTATTCATGAATTTACACCAGCCCGAAGCGCAAGCGAGGGCAAACACGCGCAACCGACTGATGGCAAACAGTTTACCATCGCTCGCACTTCGCCCTGGTGTATCGCACCTTGCATCAAAAAAACCCAGGCCGCCGATATTCCGGGTTATAGACGATTTGTTTCACCTTACTGGGAAGTAAACTTATTTTGAGTGTGTATATTCCTTCCACGTGAGCCAGTTTGGGCAATTATTTCGTTAATGGGGGCATCCAAACGCGGATCTAGATATTCGCGCCTGCCGCCGAGGCTTCTCCCGGACGTATTTTATCACCCGTTTCAGGCCGATCCAATCTGCCGATGGATTCATGAAAAATAAATCCCGATGAATGCCGCGAATAAAATCCGGATCTTGTACGTCGAGGACGATCAAGCGTTAGCCCGCTTGGTTCAGAAGCAATTAGAACTCATGGGCAACGACGTTGATCTGGCTTTCGATTCCAAGGGCGGGCAAAAACAATTTCAGTCGTCCACTTATGACGTATTGATCGTCGATCAGACTCTGCCCGAGGGAAACGGACTGAACTTGGTCCGCGCCATTG
>JBEKSO010000369.1:0-4516 GCA_049516935.1 Thermoguttaceae bacterium | reverse complement strand
GTCCCCTCTCCGGGCACCGACCGAAGGTTGGTCGGGAGAGGGTTAGGGCGAGGGTCAATCGCAATTCCCAACTGCCCCAAGGCCTCGATCATCAAGCCGGTGTCTTCGCTCTCTAAAACCCCGGTAAGAACCGATTCGTCCCGGGCCAAGGCCGCGCAAACCAGGGCCCGGTTGGTCAGACTCTTCGACCCCGGTGGCCGGATCGAGCCGTAAATGGGACCGGCGGGTAGGATTTCTATGGATGTAGTCATGCAATGCGGATGGGGAAAGATTGTCTGAAATTATTGCCGGAACGAAACAACATGGTTATAGCGAATTTTCGCGTAATTAACAGACGAGGTGTATTGAGAGTTAGAAAAAGAATTCCACGTAAATAGTCAGGGCCGGGGCGGATAAAGTCAGAGCCGGGGCGTGTCGCCCCGGTATTTCCGCACCCGGCACGGCCCGGCTCCGAAAAAATAATGACCGATAAGCGGCGCGTGCCTTTTGTGTAAAGCTTATTGATTTCATTAATAATCTGGTTTATTAGCAGAATGGCCGCCCAATAATACATAAGGAAGATCAAGCTTGGTTCCGTACGATAAGCCTTATGAATTGTCATTTTCTGAACTTGCTTGATTGACCTTGTTCCCATGCCCCGGCCTGGGAACACAACGACTTGCTTCATTGGGTGACATATGCCTTGTGGGAACCTGCTGAATCTTTGTATTCGCGGTCCTCCGCCCCGCCCCCTCATTCGGGTCATGCGCCTTCTTTTAGCGATAACTACAGTGCAAAATTCCGGTATTTAGTTTTTTTTAGCCGCTTGTAAGTTGCTTTCTCCGGAATATAAAATGCGTGAATTATTTCCGGCGCGGAGCGGACCGCGCCTCGGGAACCTGAAATTCTTTTAGTGCGAAAGACGTCTGTACATGCCTTTACACGAACTTTCATCTCACCTGGGATCCATATTTGCCCTTGCTACCCCGGAAAATGTAGGAAATGCGCCGGTAACCGAACTAAAAACCCACCTGGGATCAATCGATTACACGATTTTGATCGTGTACTTGGTATTTGTGCTGGGAATCGGTTGGGCCTTGAAACGCTTCATGCGCAGCAGCAGTGATTTTCTTACTTCCGGCCGCTCGATCCCCGCTTGGATTACCGGTTTGGCCTTCATTTCCACGAACCTTGGTGCGTTGGAAGTAATGGGCATGGCGGCATCGGGTGCAAAATACGGAATTGCCACCTGCCATTTCTACTGGATTGGCGCCATACCCGCCATGGTTTTCCTTGGCCTGTTTATGATGCCGTTTTATTACGGTTCCCGGGCGCGGTCCGTGCCCGAATATCTTAATCTTCGTTTTGACGAAAGAACCCGTGGGTTTAATGCCTTCGCCTTTGCCATCATGACCATCTTCGCCTCCGGGATATCGATTTACGCCATGGCAAAGTTGATGCACATCATGCTGGGTTGGAATTTCCATTTTAGCATCGTGATGTCGGCTATTATCGTGCTGGTCTATACGTACCTGGGCGGTTTGACCTCGGCCATATACAACGAAGTGCTGCAATTCTTCCTCATCGTCGCGGGACTTACGCCTCTTGTTTTTTTAAGTCTTAAAGACGTCGGCTGGTGGTCCGGCATGCAAGGGCGACTGCAAGAAATGGCAGTACAACATAATTTGCCGGCAGACACCTGGTTTAGATGCTGGGCTTACACGGGAAACGCAGCCGAAAATCCCATGGGCGTAAGCTGGATTGCCATTGTGATGGGCCTGGGATTTGTTCTTTCCTTCGGTTACTGGTGTACGAATTTTCTTGTGGTGCAGCGTGCCATGGCCGCCAACTCCATGTCGGCTGCTCGCCGCACGCCTTTGATAGGCGCAATTCCAAAAATGTTCATACCGATTTTGGTCATTCTGCCCGGCATGATTGCCGTGGCGCTTTATTATAAATCCGGTCTCAGCGGATCTTTCGTTCTACCCATGAAACCAAATGGAACGGAAATCGACTTTGACAATACCATTCCTTACATGCTGGTTCACTACCTGCCCGAGGGCGTGCTGGGCTTGGGTATCACTGCCTTGATCGCCTCGTTCATGTCGGGCATGGCCGGAAACGTGACCGCCTTTAATACCGTTTGGACCTATGACATTTATCAAGGTTACATCGCACCCAATAAATCCGATAATCATTATCTATGGATGGGGCGGATGGCGACCGTCTTTGGCACTGCGGTAAGCATGGGCGCGGCCTATATCGCGGCCCAGTTTAATAACATCATGGATTTCTTGCAGTTAATATTCTCCCTCGTTAACGCGCCCCTATTCGCCACGCTTATTTTGGGCATGTTCTGGAGAAGAACTACTAAACATGGCGCTTTTTGGGGGTTGGTTACGGGAACTGCCGTGGCACTAATTCACTTCGGCCTTACGGCTCCCGAAAAAGCTACCACTATCTTCAAGGGAGGCTGGTTAGGCATGGTAGTATATCATTATCCATCTGAAATGGCCCTTAATTTTTGGACGGCCATTTATGCATGGACTGTTTGTTTCGTGGCAACTATCGTGATCACCTTATTCACTAGCCGCGATAAATCCGACGAAGAACTCAAAGGCCTGGTTTATTCGCTCACGCCCCACGTGGTCAAAGACGAAAGTCTTGGTTGGTATGAACGCCCCTGGGTATTAGCCATCTTCGTGCTCTCCATTTCCATTATCTTGAATGTCATTTTCTGGTAATCTAATGTAAAGGGACTCAATATGTCGCTGGATATTCGCATCCCCATCGGCTCGATGTTCGTCATCGTCGGCGCCATTCTTTTGGTTTTCGGCTTGATTACCTTTAATTCTCAGGATACATATAAGGTTTCCATGGGCATCAATATTAATCTCTGGTCCGGCATAGCATCGCTGATATTCGGCCTGGCTATGCTCGGCCTGGCATGGCGGGCAACTCAAAAAGAAAAACAAAAACCGTGACGTTTTTTTATAATTGCAGTAATGTGTAAGAAAAGGGAAAAAAGGAAAATTATCTTATTAAATTCATTTTTCATCTGCTTTTCCCTTTTTTCCACTTTCCCTTTTTCCGCTTTACACAATGACCGACTGCAATTCGCATGACCAGCCCGCCTTTCCAATACGATCTCTCGCGCGCCGATAAAGAAAAACGCCGCGTGGCCACGGCCTCGCTGCTGGCCGCCCTGTTGTTGACATCCTTCAAAATCGTCGTCGGCTACTGGACCAACAGCTTGGGCATTCTGTCCGAGGCCGCCCATTCCGGCTTGGACATGGTCGCCGCCGCTATCACGCTTTGGGCCGTGCGCATTTCCGGCCTGCCCGCCGACCGCGAACACACCTACGGGCACGGCAAGTTCGAAAATCTCTCCGCACTGGTCGAAACTCTCCTGCTCCTGGCAACTTGTTTGTGGATTATTTATGAGGCCGTGGCAAGGCTCTTTTTCCGCGCCAAGGTCGAGGTCGATCCGAATATCTGGGCGTTCGCGGTTGTGATCACCTCGATTATCATCGACATTTCCCGATCCCGGGCCTTAAAACGCGCGGCCGATAAATACGCCAGCCAGGCCCTCGAAGCCGACGCACTCCACTTTTCCACCGACGTCTGGTCCTCGCTGGTCGTATTGTTCGGACTCGTCGGCGTTGTGGCGTCCAAGCAATTCAACGTACCGTGGCTGGTCCAGGCCGACTCGGTGGCAGCCTTGGGCGTGGCCGCGATTGTCGTTTGGGTAAGCCTGCAAATGGGCAAAAAAACCGTCGCCGACCTGTTGGACAGCGTTCCCAAAGGAATGCAAGAGCGGGTCGAGGCGGCTATCCGCGCCGTGCCCGATGTAGCCGAAGTCCGCCAGGTTCGCCTGCGCCGCAGCGGGCCGGAATTCTTCGCCGACGTGACCCTGGCCGTAGACCGGGCCGCGGCCTTCGAACAAACCCACGATATCGCCAACGCCGCCGAAGCCGCCGTTCGCTCCATCCTGCCCAAGGCCGACGTAGTGGTCCACGTGGAACCGGCCATACCAAGCGATGAAGACCTCACCACCAAAATCCGCCTGCTGGCCGCGCGCCATGGACTGGGCGCGCACGGCATCCGCATTTACGAAGAGAATCGCCAGCGCTGGCTGGAATTGCACCTGGAGGTAAATGAATCGCTGCTGTTAGAGGAAGCCCATCGCCAGGCCAGCGAATTTGAACAGGCCCTGCGCGAGGCCATCCCCAGCCTGCAGCGGATCGTCACCCATCTCGAACCGGCCGGAGATTACGCCGCCACGGTCCGTTCCCAATCGGCCGGCGAACTTCTGATCCACAAATTTCTCATCCGTTTCCAGCACGAAACAAAAACCCGTTTCCATCCCCATGACGTCATAGTGCAGCAAACCGGCGCGGAATTGTCGGTTTCGCTGCATTGCTCGCTCGAGCCGGCCACCCCCATCGTCGACGCCCACGATTTCACCGTCCGCCTGGAACAATACCTCCGCGCCAATATCCCCAAACTCGGCCGCGTGGTAATTCACGTCGAACCG
>JBEKSO010000368.1:0-4529 GCA_049516935.1 Thermoguttaceae bacterium | reverse complement strand
TCATGCCCGCGAGCGGATGCTGCGGGGAGTGGAAAAACTGGCCGACACGGTCGCAGTCACACTGGGGCCGACCGGACACAATGTAATATTGGATAAATCATACGGCGGTCCGACCGTAACCAAAGACGGCGTAACCGTGGCCAAGGAAATCGAGCTGGAAGACCGGTTCGAGAACATGGGGGCCAAGTTGGTCGCCGAAGTGGCGTCGAAGACCTCGGACGTGGCCGGGGACGGCACCACGACCGCCACGGTGTTGGCCCGGGCGATCTTCCGCGAAGGCCTGCGCAATACGGCGGCGGGCAGCAATTCCACGGCCATACGCCGGGGCATCGACAAGGCCGTCGAGGCGGCCGTCGCCCATCTGTACACGATGGCTAAAAAGGTAACCAGCAAGGAAGAGATCGCCAACGTCGGGGCAATCAGCGCCAACAACGATCACGAGATCGGCAATCTGCTGGCCGAGGCGATGGATAAAGTCGGCAAGGACGGCGTAATTACCATCGAAGAAGGCAAGACGGCCGAAACCACCTACGAGGTCGTCGAGGGGATGCAGTTCGACAAGGGCTATCTCTCGCCGTACTTTATCAATCGCAGCCCGGAGATGGATTGCCTGCTGGAAGACGCTTTCATACTAATTCACGAGAAAAAAATCAGCAACCTGCGGGACTTGATCCCGCTTTTGGAAAAAGTGATGCAGCGCGGCAAGCCGCTGTTGATCATTGCGGAGGACATCGAAGGCGAGGCTTTGACTACCCTGGTGGTGAACAAACTTCGCGGCGTGTTGCAAATTTGCGCGGTGAAGGCGCCGGGCTTCGGCGATCGGCGGAAAAACATGCTCTCCGACGTCGCCATTCTCACCGCCGGCACGCTTATAAGCGAGGATTTGGGCGTGAAATTGGAAAACGTCACGCTCGATCAACTCGGCCGAGCCAAGAAGATCATGGTCGACAAGGACAACACAACCATCGTGGAAGGCGCGGGCAAGCAGGCCGACATCAAGGCCCGCTCGGACCAGTTGCGAACACAAATCGAAAACACCGACAGCGATTATGATCGCGAAAAGCTCCAGGAGCGGTTGGCGAAATTGTGCGGCGGAGTGGCGGTGGTTTCGGTGGGCGCAAGCACCGAGGCGGAGATGAAGCAGAAGAAGGCCCGCGTGGAAGACGCCTTGCATGCCACCCGGGCAGCCGCCGAGGAAGGCATTTTGCCCGGCGGCGGCGTGGCCTTGCTGCGTTGCCGCGAAGCAGTGGAAAAGGTACGCGGCAGCGCCCGGGGCGACGAAAAGATCGGCGTGGACATTGTTCTCCATGCCTTGTCCCAGCCTTTGAGACAGATCGCCGATAATTGCGGAGTGGACGGTTCGGTAGTGGCCGACGAAGTGAGTGAAAAGCCGGCCAACACCGGTTACGACGCCAACACGGGCAAGTACGTGGATATGGTCAAGGCGGGCATAATCGATCCGTTGAAGGTCGTGCGCTGTGCATTGCAAAACGCGGCCAGCATCGCCGGACTGATGCTGACGACCGAAACCATGGTCACCGACCTGGATAAAGACGACAAAAAGAAACGCCAGGTGGAAGGGAGCATACGATAGTCGGCCGGTAACATCCAGCCGAATCGTTTATTAAGGGCCACCTTGCACGGGGTGGCCTTTTGCATAAGTAGGAGTGCATTTGACCCAATGTTGTGGTAAAATTCAATATTTAACTGCCCTCACCCTAGCCCTCTCCCAGAGGGAGAGGGGACTCTAAGATATGGCGACGATGTCGGATAAACGGGATTTTTACGATGTGCTTGGGGTGACGCGAACGGCCACGGAGGCGCAGATTTCCGAGGCATATCGCAAGTTGGCGCTGAAATATCATCCGGATCGCAATCCGGACGACGACGATGCGGTTGACAGATTCAAGGAAGCGGCCGAGGCTTTTGAAGTTTTAAGCCATCCGGAAAAGCGGGCCAGATACGACCGTTACGGACTTGCCGGGCTGGAAGGCGGGGCCCCTCATTTCCGCGACATCGGCGATATATTCCAGGCCTTCGGCGATATATTCGGCGACAGTTTGTTCGGCGAGTTTTTCGGCGGGCGGAGCCGGGTGCATCGGGGCGGCGACGTTCATACCGAGGTTACGGTGGATCTGATCGAGGCCGCCCACGGCACGACGAAGATCGTCCGCTTCATGCGGCATCAGCGGTGCAGCACTTGCAACGGGTCCGGGGCAAAGCCGGGCACAAGTCCGGAAACCTGCCGTTACTGCGGCGGACGGGGCCGGGTAGTGCAGTCGAGCGGAGTGTTTTCCATACAAACCACTTGTCCATCCTGCCACGGCCACGGGCGGGTGATCCGCGAGGTTTGCGGGGAATGTCGCGGAGGCGGTTATGTGCCGGTAAAAATCACCCACAAGGTAAATATACCGGCCGGTGTGGACAACGGCACGCAAATGCGATTAAGCGGCGAAGGCGATCCGAGCCCCAACGGCGGTCCGACCGGCGATTGCTATTGTTTTATACACGTGAGCGAGCATCCGCTGTTCCAGCGCGACGGCAGGAATTTGATCTGCCAGGTGCCGATAACCTATCCCCAGGCGGCGCTGGGGGCGAGCATCGATGTTCCCACCCTGGACGGCAAAGAGACGCTGGAAATTCCGCCCGGCACGGCGACCGGCGAAGTTTTTACCATGCGCGGCCGCGGCATGCCCGACATCCGTACGAGCAATCGGGGCAATCTACTGGTGCAGGTGCACATCGAGGTGCCCAAAAAATTCACAAAAGACCACGAGGAGTTATTGCGTCAACTGGCCGAGATGGAGAACACGAACGTGACGCCCAAACGCAAAAATTTCCTGGAAAAGTTGAAAGAATATTTTCATACGTGATAAATGGAGGATGTAGCGTGAGTCATCATCATTCCAACAAAAAAGAAACGTCAAAGGACGTGAATCAACAGACCAAGAATGCTGAAACCGCCCAGGCGGAAGCCGCTCAATCGCCGGCTTCTCCTCTTTCCGAGCAGGAGCAAGCAGTGGAAACGAAGAAAAGCTCGTCCGAGACGGTTGAACAGCTTCGCGCCGAATTGGATCGGTGTAAAGATCAGTCCCTGCGCTGCCAGGCCGAATTGGAGAACTACCGCAAGCGGGCGGCCCGCGAGATGGACGAACACCGCCGGTATGCGAATATCGGATTGATCCGCGAGCTGCTGCCGGTGCTGGACAACGTTGAGCGGGCGATCCGTGCGGCCGAGGAATCGACCGACGGCAGCGGACTTTTAGACGGCGTGAAATTGGTGGCCCAGCAGTTGCAGGGGGTGTTGGAGCGTCATCACTGCGTGAAGATCGAGGCTTTGGGGGCGCCATTCGATCCGCACCTGCACCATGCGATTTTACAGCAACCTTCGGAGGAACATCCGGCCAATACGATAATTATGGTCACGCAAGACGGATATAAATTGTACGACCGAGTGGTGCGGCCCAGCCAGGTGATCGTATCGACAAACGATACATGTAAAAACGAAGAAAATCCAGTTTAATGAGTCTCGGAAAAAGAATGCCATGGGAAAAAACAGAGCCGTGTTGTGTTGCCCCGGCATTTCCGGGCCGACACGGCCCGGCTCTGATGCGAAAACGTGACATTCATAACATGATTCCAAATACGCAATTCGATTTGCATTGTTTTCAGGAAGATCAATAATTAAACTAGCGAGAATTGCCATGCCCACTTATGATTATGTCTGCGAGGCCTGCAAGCACGAGTTTGAATTGTTCCAATCGATCAAGGAAGAGGCGAAACGCAAATGCCCCAAGTGCGGGAAAAACAAGCTTCGCCGCCTGATCGGACCGGGGGCGGCGCTGGTATTCAAAGGATCGGGATTTTATAAGACGGATTACCGCAGCGAATCGTACAAGAAAGGCGCCGCGGCCGAGAAATCAAGCAGTGCCCCAGCCGCTTCCGATGGAAAGAAAAAAGAAAAAACAAAGACGGAAAAACCAAATAAAGTTTAGTGCTAATGACTAAGCTCGAATGACGAATGATGAAAGAATTACAAAGCTCGAATGACGAATGACGGACAATGAACTTCATCATTAGAGCTTCATGCTTCGGCATTTCACCTTGCCGCTGACCCATCAATATGGATATCAATCGCATTCTTCGCGAGACCTTTGTGGTGGAAGTGGAGCACCACGATGAGCTTGAATCGACGAACGATCGAGCGATGCAGCGGGCAAAACAGGGTGCGAGCCGGTTGCCGCTTTTGGTGATTGCCGATCGTCAAACAGCCGGGCGGGGCCGGGGTGGAAATCGCTGGTGGACCGGCCCGGGCAGCCTGGCATTCAGTTTGTTATTGCAATCCGCCGCGGTTGAGAGCAAGGATAACGTCATGTTGGGGCGACAGTTAAACTGTCACCCCAACAATCTGATAAGCCTGGCCGCGGGCGTGGCCGTGGCCGAAACCCTCGAACCGTTGCTGAAAAGCAAGGAAATCGGCATCCGATGGCCAAACGACGTGATATCCGGCGGGCGCAAACTTGCGGGAA
>JBEKSO010000367.1:0-4550 GCA_049516935.1 Thermoguttaceae bacterium | reverse complement strand
AATCGCCCGAGGCGGTTTCCGCCGGCTGGAGAGCGATTTCGATGCGCTGGTTGGCGGCGGAGATGGATTTTGACCAGCTGCTGTTGGTTATCGCCACGGGATTTGAAGCCGTGTGGTTTGTGGAATTGTAAAAGGAGACATAATATCCGTAAGTGCCTGCAAGCATGTCGTCGTCCAAATTGCTTCCGCCCGTCGCGGCCGTGTCGGTATATGTGTAAGTTGCATCTGTTATGTCACTGGTTTTGACAGACTTTATATATCCGTACGCACCCACGGCGCCGCCGGCCGCGACCGGGGCGCGATAGATATTGATATATTGATATCCGGCGGTCGTGGCTGAGGCTTTTACCGTGTACAAATGGTTAATAACCAGGGAACTGTCGTCGGCGGCCACCGACCCCGCGACGGTATCCGACGAGGGCACGCTTTCGGAGTAGGGATCGCTGCCGTTCACCATGGAATAAACCAGTTTGTAAGAGTAGTCGCCGGCTTGTATGTGACCCGTGTTGGCGCCGCCGTCGGTTGTGCTGACTGTGCCGACGTCCGCGGCGTTAGTGGCTGCGGCGGTGGAGGCGTCCGGAAGAGTTTTTGTGTCATCGCCGAGGGTTTCGGTGTCGATGACCTGGGCCGTGTCGGCGATACCGCCGGTGGGCGGAAGCGTGCCGTTTAGGACGACATTTTGCGTGGCCTGGGCCACCATTTTTGTTCCAAAGGGGATGGTAAGGGGGGCCAAAGATCCGGTCTGGATATTGAAGTTGTTGTCAACGGTGTATCCCAAGACCAGGTTTCCGCTGGCGGTAACCAATTGATTTTGTGAATTCAAGTTGAATTCGCCGTCGCGAGTATAGGCATAACTGCCGTCGTTGGCTTGAATTATAAAGAAACCGTTGCCTTGGACGGCCATGTCCGAGACAAGGGAGGTGTTGGATATGGTGCCTTCGGTGAAATTGGCCTGGATGGAGGAGACCATGGAACCCAATCCGATCTGGGTCGGATTAGTGCCGCCGTAATTGGCCGTGGGTCCGGAACCCAAACTGTAGGTTTGCAAAAATTGCGTGGCAAACGTGGCGTCGGACGCCTTGAAGCCCACGGTGCTCGAGTTAGCCAGGTTGTTGCCCACCACGTCGATTGTCGTCTCGGAACCGGTCATGCCGGTCAATGCCGTGCTCAATGCCGATGCAAGACCCATTGTTTATCTCCTGATTTTTGAGCGCGACCGGCCAAACATCGTTTTGTGCCCGTCGCGGCTTTACATTGATTGTTGAATTTATCACGAATTTGGATCGACTTCAGAAATGTTTGCCAGACTTATGCTGTTGTTTCCCACACAGACTTTTACGCCCGAAGCATCGACCGTGACCTTATCGATCTGGCCGGTAACCGTTTCACCGCTGTCGTTCAGGCCAGTAATGGTTTTTTGCAGCATGGTGCTGGCTGCCACCAGGTCCTGCTGAGTTTGCATCGAGGTCAGGGTGTCGGACAGTCGTTGATTGGATTCGATGGCCTTGATTTGACTGACTTGTTGAAGAATCTGGGTGTCATCCATGGGACTTAGGGGATCCTGATTCTGCAACTCCGTCACCAAGAGCTTGAGAAAATCGTTCATGCTCACGGAACTAAGGGAATCGGCGGAAGCGGCTTGTTGGCCCTGCTGACTTGCAGCGCTCGAGGCGGATGAGATGGAAGAGGTGCTCATGTGCATAATTCCTTAATTGTTTAGTTGGATTTTATGATTATATTTACCGGCTTTTTGTATAAGGCGGTGGTTTTCATACAATGACGTTTAATTGACCATTGTGATTGGCAAGGCGCTGGGCATCCGTAGTTGGCGGCGCTGATTGGCCGTTTTCCAGGGATTGCGGGCGCGGGGCGCGATAACCGCCGTCGCCCGATCCTGTTTCGGCCTGATTGGCGGTTTGCTGGGACATTCCGCCGGAGGACGGGTCGCGCAAATCCACGTCGAATTTCTGGATTTTGATGTTTTGTTGGGCAAGGCGGTCGCGCAAGGCGGGGAGATTTTCCAAGATCAAGTTTTTCGCTTCCTTGGTTTCCGCTTCCAGGCGGGCCTTCATCATGCCTTTGTTTACGCTGATTTCCATGTGCACCGAGCCGAGTTCCGGCGGATTAAGTTTCAGCCGCAAAGTTCCCCCCCCATCGCCCATTGCCGCGAAAGCCCGCTCGACCCTTTGCACAAACCGCACGCCGTTTAAATCCGATCTGGCATCATCGGCCATGCCCTGGGAGGATGCCGTCGTTTTAATTCCCGGCTGTTCAAGACGCTGCAATGCGTTTGCGGGATCGGCGGCTTTACTGTCGGATGCGATATTGGAAGGTCTATCCGTCGTGGGCGGGTCGATTTTATCCTTGGCCGATGTTGTCGCCATAAAAGGCGGATTTGCCGCCGCCTGCAACGCGGCGGAATTCACCGTCGCGGCTCCGGCGGGCGCCCCCTGGTAAACAACCGATGAAACGGCCACATCGGCAACACGGGCGGTAGACGGCCGCGTTTTCCCGTTCTGATTGGCGGTATTCCCCTGCGCGTCGTGCGGCGAGGCAGAGGCGTCTTTCACTGTTTTTGCGGCAGCGGCTCTGCCTTTTCCGGCAGCCGGCGCGATTTCGATTATTTGCGCTTCCGCCGGTTTTTCCGCGTTATTATCTTCCTCAAGAGTGGTCTTCTTCGATGCTTTCTTTTTCCCGGACGCGGAAAGAGGCGCATCCGGCTCATCCGCAGCGGAGGTCCGCGGCGCGCCGGCCGTCAACGATTCCGCCTCGCTTAACCCGCCCGAACCGGCCGACTTTTTTGTTTTTGCGTCTTTAGAGGCAGCGCGAAATGGATTTGAAGCATCCTCAATTTCCCCTTTTATCGACAAAGTATTGTTTCCCGACTGCGAATGGTTTTTCGCGTTGCCGGTCTTGGAGTCGATATGCGCGTTAAGTTGGTTGCCTTGATTTATTCCCGCCGGGGCGGAATCGTGATTGTCTTTTTTATTGACTTCTTTTTCCTTATTGGTCTTTGTAACGGACGTGCCCTGCCCTACCGGATTGTTTTTGTCTGCCGGCGGCTGACTTTCCGGCATCGGTGGGTTTGCTTTGCCGTCAGACCCCGTGCCGGAGATATTGCCAATATTATCTTCACTGCTATTTGGGCGTGGCGGCGGTTGATCTGCCGTGGAATGCAATTCCTCGGCCCGCGGGACCGGCGTCTGAGGGGCATCTCCGGATGAGTCGCCTTCGACGTCGTCGCCGGCGCCGGCGGAAGAAGTCTGCGCCCGCTGCAAGTAATCGTTAAACGAGCCGCTGGGGCCGGGGCGCGCATTTGCCGCGCCCGGCTCGACCGGGATGATGTCCAACATCGGCAATACAATTAATTGGTTAAGTTCGATAACTGACATAGCGGCGATTTCTTCTTTGTTGGAGTCTTCTATGTTAGGGCAGCAGTTTAACCGCTGCACCAACATAATGGGCTATAACTGCGTTGTTTTTAATTGTTCCAGTTGTTTGCGGGTGTTTTCGGGCACGTCGGCTTTTGGCGAACCGACTCGGATCCGCCGCAAGACCTCGCTTAATTGTTCCATTTCCTCGTCCGTTTTGAATTCGCCGAGGATCTTGGCGCGTTTGGCGTCCGGCATGGGCGAAAGCAATGTCACCACGTCGTCAACTTCTTTTTTATTCAACATTTCCAGGATCAAAGTCTTGGCCTGCTTGGGTTTGAGGTTTTCCAGCGTGTTGCGCACTTCGTCCTTGCCGGAGGCCGCGGACCCTTCGCGCATCGATAACAGTTGGGCGTCGAATTCATCCCGTAGTTGTTTGTAACTTTTTTTGTCCTCGGCCAATTTGGTCTGCTCAAGTTGGAGCTGGGAAAGGCTGTTCTTGAGTTCCTGTTCGCGGAGCTCCAAGTTTCGATACTTCAGCGCCCGGGTTTCCAGGATTTGATCCAAGGAGGGCTGTTCGGCGACTTTTTCCTCGGCGCCTTTTGTTTGTGTCTCCGCGCCTTCCGCCGGCAGGATGCCTTGGGCGGCGGCAATAACGCTCAGCCACCGCCGGTTATCGATTTTCCAGGTGGAGATCAAGTATGCCAGTATGACGGCCTGGGAAATGATAGTGCCGACACATGCGTACACGAGCATTGTCCCTGCCGCTCCGAGCAACCGTTTGATCATACGGCATCCTCCGCCGCCACGGCCTGGAGCCGGGCTACTTCATCCAAACGTTTTATATCCAAGCGGTTTTCCGCCTGGTTGTGCTGTTCGATCTGGTGTTCGCGCAACTTCTCCAAAATGCGCACCTCCCGGTTTGCGGCCAGCAAAGCCACGCGCCTGCGCTCGATCTCGGCTGCCAATCTTTTCCGCTGTTCGTTCAAGCTGCGTTGTTGGGCTTTCAAGATGATTTCGTAGCGCTGGGCTTCGATCAGCCGGTCGATATCGATCGTGCCCGGCCCCGCCGCCTCGCGGCACCGGTCCTCCAGTGCGATTAGCTCGGTTTGCACCTGTTCCAAGTTTTTGCCAAGCACGTCGTCCGCCCGATAGGCCTGGGCCAACTCGGAGCGGCGC
>JBEKSO010000366.1:0-4555 GCA_049516935.1 Thermoguttaceae bacterium | reverse complement strand
GAATCCGGAGGAGTTTTTGTCGGCACGTCGGGCTGGACCTACGATGACTGGGCGGAAAAATTCTATCCCCGGGAGGTCAAGGGGAGCGAACGGCTGGCGTTTTATGTCACTCGCTTCGATACCGTGGAGATCAACGCCACGTTTTATCGCCTGCCCACGCAAACCATGCTCGACGCCTGGAACGGCCGCCTGCCCGAGGGATTTCATCTGGTCGCCAAGGGATCGAGAGTCATCACGCATCTGAAAAAATTATCCGACTGCCAAGAGTCTTTGCAGATATTTCTAGATCGGGTAAAGCAACTTCATGCGTTGCGGGCGATACTTTGGCAGCTTCCGCCGTCGCTTGGCAAAGATGTCGATCGGTTGGATCGTTTTCTAGCGGCCCTGCCGCAAGACATTCGGCATGCGGTAGAGTTCCGCCATAAAAGCTGGTGGGACGACGACGTGGCCGCATTGCTTGCGCGGCATGGGGCGGCATTTGTCGCGGTAAGCCATCCTAAACTGCCCAATACCATCTATCCCACGGCCGATTTCCTGTATCTGCGATTTCACGGACTCGATCGGCAACTCTATCGGTATGATTATACGAACGAGGAATTGAAGGATTGGGCCGCCCGGCTGAAACCATATTTAAAAGATCGCATGATTTATGCCTTTTTCAACAACGATTACCAGGCGAACGCCCCGCGCAACGCCCGGACGTTTCGCGAGATGTTATGTCCCGTAAAGGGAAAATAGTTTTGACTCCTTTCTCACCTCGACGGTCTGCCAGCGGGCGGCGGCGAGTTGGGGAACAAATTGCGATTTTTCCACGATCGGCAGGTTGAAGTCCTTTTGTTTTTGGTGTCAAAATCGCGATTTTTCCACGTTTTGGGAGGGCTTTGCCATGCTTATCTTTCATTAATCGCGTTTCCAAAGAACAATGAGAGCACGGAGCGAAGAGCGTAGCAGATTGGAAAGCGGATTTCAAGACAAAGAATTGGCCACCCGCTGGAATTCGCCAAAAGACGTCAGGAGTTGTGTATGGCGCGCCTGGAATTGCCCCAGCACGTGAAAAAAGGCGGTTTTGAGGGGCAAAGAGGCCTTGAAAAATTGGTGGGGAGCCACAACAATAGGTAGTGCGAAGTGGGAGCCAATAAAGATAATTGTTAATACCATTTTCTTAAGGAGAGAAAAACCCCCACAAGTTCAGGAATGAAAACTTACGGGGCTAAATCCTGCCCTCTAACGCAAGGGCGGGAGATTGAAACGGTAAAATGTTTTCGGGGTTCAATAATGAAAGGGGAAAGACATGATGAAAGAAAACACAGCCTACCACGAGGGGTTGCATCCTTCCTGGGCTCATGATGACGACGGGTGCCTAGGGCAAAACCGACCCGAGGACAAAAAAAGAGAAGTCGAAACGTGGGAGAAAGTCCTGTTAGTTGCAATCTTCATAGTGATCGGTTTCTTGTTCTTGATAGCAATCGCAAGTTCCTTCTCGCCTGGTCTAACTATAGATCAACTTGAAAATCGTGATCGTCAAGCAGATACCGATCTAAGTTATCCAACTCATTAAACCCCGATTTCCAGAACCATATTTTCACAAAGATTACACGAGGGCTTGGGCTAAAAAATATGCTATTTCCCGTCTTGTTTCCTGGCTGGGCGGGCGTCAATCGCTGGGAAGGACCCGCTTGATCGGCTTTAAGTTGCCTCAAGACAATCTGACGCGCGTCTTCATCAACTTGGAGGCGATTAGAAGGGGCATCTTGATGCCCGTAAGATCGCTCTTGCCCGCAATCGAGGGCGGGTTGAGGGATTGACAGGTTATTTGCGGGCGTCGATAATCGGTCTTTTCTACTACATATTTCAGTATGAAAGGGAATAAACAATGACGCCTGAACAAGTGGAAAAAGAAATCCAAAAACTGAAGGACGAGATTGTCAGACTTGATAGGAAAATTACCGATAATGTCAGTAATTTTACCAGCCAAATCGATGCATTAGTATCGAACGACCTTGAACTTGGTAGGAAGATTTCCAACTCAATAATGGAATTGAAGAATCAAATCTCAGAAGGCAGGAGGGCACCCCCGTAATAATCTCTGGGGAATTGAAACGGAATTGAAACGGTGACGCAGCTAGTTTTATTCATGCTGCATTGGGGAATAAAAGGGGGTCAGAACCATTTTTCGCTTACTCGTAGACGTTTTCGGCCGGCCGCAGGACGGAATTATCAAATCTAGCATAAGTGGGCGGGGCTGTGGCCGTCAATCCCTCACTCCTCGACGCACGGTGAGCGCGTTTGATGCAGGGGAGGATGCGGCAGCCTGCTAGGCCGGGGAACGAAAAGAATCGCGGCGCAGCTAGGAGTCGTAAGCAAGGCCCCCGGTGTGTTCACCTGGGGCTAAATGACTTATTTCGCGCGCATTTATTTCGCTGGCAGGGGAGACAGGTCGCCTTTGTTGAGCGTTACGTATTCGTCGCCTTGCGCGCCGTTGACGGGGCGATTGGCTTTCAGCCAGTCGATGATTTGCGGATCGAGCTTGAAATGATTGTTTGCCTCCTTGTCTTCCAGGACAACGGCTGCCAATAAAACAAAACCCCCCGGTGTATTCACCGGGGGCTAAATAGTCGACGTGGATAGGGCAAGTGCATTGACGCGTGAAACTTCATTCAAGGTGAAATAGCGAGACACCCGATTCACTGTCACAGTATTTTCAAGAACCGCTCGTACGCCGCGTCCCAGGCGGAGGTGTTCTTGGGTTCGTACTGCTCGACTTCGAAGCTGCGGCGGATTACTTCGCGGGCTTGGGCGATAGAAGACACGTCGCCGGAGGCTACGGCTTGCATCATTACGTTGCCGGTGGCGGTGGCTTCGATGGGTCCTGCGACAACGCGGCGGGCGCAGGCGTCGGCGGCGAATTGGCAGAGTTGGCGGTTCTGGGTGCCGCCGCCCACGATGTGGATGGTTTCGATCCGCCCGCCGGCGAGTTGCTCGCACATGCCCAACGTATGCCGGAATTTCAGGGCCAAACTTTCCAAGGCGCAACGCAGAACAGGGCCCTTTTCGCTGGGCACGTTTTGGCCGGTGCGTTTGCAATACGCGCAGATGGCCTCGGGCATGTCGCTGGGGGCGAGGAACTCGGGTGCGTCGGGATTGACGAAGGATTTTAGCGGCGGCTGTGCGGCGGCGAGTTTGGTTAAATCGTCCCAGGAAAATTTCTCGCCTGATTGGTTCCAAATTCGGCGGCATTCCTGGACCAGCCACAAGCCGGCGATATTCCGCAACAATCGAGTGGTTCCGCCCACGCCGCCCTCGTTGGTAAAGGCCAATTTCAGCACCTGGTCGGACACGACCGGTTGGGGCGACTCGATGCCCATCAAGGCCCAGGTGCCCAGGCTGATGTAGCACCAGTCCGGACGTTGGCCGGGTTTGCTAGCGGCGGGCACGGCCATGACCGCGCTGGCCGTATCGTGCGTGCCGGGCAACACCACTTGCATTGCGCTTAGACCGGGTTGTTCGGCGGCGAGATTTTTCCGCAGCGGCCCAAGCCGAGTGCCGGGCTGGGCGATGCGCCCGAAAATTCTGGAAGGCAGGCCGAATTTTTCCAAAAGCGACCAGGCCCAATCGCCCTTGATAGGATTGTAACTTTGGCTGGTGCTGACATCGGTCATTTCGTTGCTTTTCACGCCTGTCATGAGCCAGTGGAACAGGTCGGGCATCATCAGCAGTGTTTCGGCCGCGTCCAAAAGCGGCGAATTGCCGAGTTTCATGGCAAGGAGTTGATAGAGCGTATTGAACTGCATGAATTGCAGGCCGGTGTGCTGGAAAATTTCTTCCTTGGGGACTATGGAAAAGGCCTTTTCCATCATGCCGTTGGTTCGGGCGTCGCGGTAATGATAGGGATTGCCCAAGAGCACGTCGCCGCGCCCCAGGAGTCCGAAATCCACTCCCCAGGTATCGACGCCGACACTGACGATCTGTCCGTTGGATTTGCTTCCAGCAGCGCGCAGCCCTTGGCAAACCTGGGACCATTGGCCCAGCAGGTCCCAATGCAGGCTGCCGGCCACGTCGACCGGACCGTTATCGAAGCGGAAGACCTCTTCGAGTTGCAGACGTTGGCCGTCGAAACGCCCCAGAACATGCCGGCCGGAGGAGGCCCCGATATCCACTGCCAAATAAGCCTTTTCTTTCATATATCCTGGCGCCTTTATAGTTGTTTAAGTGTCCAAATTGATAGAGAAAAATGACTAGTTTGCCATAATGCCCGGGGGAAAATCATTAGTCAAGGAGGGCATATATTAGCTTGGCATGGCTGGATAAGATACTTGCTATTGTTCACAAACATTAGTATAATTGATTTTTACGCTGATTAGTAGATAATTTGAATGTGAGTTTAATTGGTAAGTATTTAATTTTATCAGTGAAACTATGAAAATCTCCGCAAAAACTGAATATGCCTGCATAGCGATGATGGAGCTGGCCTCTCAATTTGGTACGGGCGAGCCCGTTCGCATTCGGCGGATTGCCGAGCGGCACGATGTTCCGCCGCGGTTTCTCGTGCAAATAC
>JBEKSO010000365.1:0-4556 GCA_049516935.1 Thermoguttaceae bacterium | reverse complement strand
GTATATGGACAGGGCCACGGGCAATTGGTCGATGGCCGAATCGGAGCCCAAGAACCAACCGCTCACGGCCAGGGCCAGTTTCTGCTGAACCGGCATTTGGGCGTCGTCGGCGTTTTGCAGGAAAGCGGCCATGCGATCGATGGTGTTGAAACTCAATTCGGCGGCCATTTCATCGCGAATTTTGCGAAGCTGCTCACGCTGGAAAGCGTCGGAAATTTTGGGCAGCAAGGCGTCGAATTTATCCAAGGTTTTAACACAGCGGGCGGCCTTGGTTTCATATTCTTGCAGCATGTCCGAGGCGCCTTGGAGTATTTCGCCGCCCACCTCGTCGGAAGGGAATTTCTTCAGGCCATCCCAGACCAAACCGTGCTGGCCGGCGTCGCGGCGGAGTTTCAATTCGGTTAAAAGCTGCTGGGCCGACAATTGCTTGATGGCCCTGATCGAGGGCGCCAACTGCTCTTTCAGGTCCTTTCGGTCGGGAAATGCCTGCAAGAGGTCGTCCAGGGCTTGCCGGGCCTCGGCGTATCGCTCGGCCTGCAGGTAGAAGCGGGCGATTTTCTTGTAATTTTCCACGTCCTTGGCGTTGATCTGCTTCATGAGGATTTTTTGCAGCACGTCGCGGGGAATGGAACTGGTGGCGATGCGCATATCCCAGACGTGCGTAATGCCCTCGACCTTGGCCCAGTGGGGCGTCAGCTCGGTGATGCCTTGAATTATGTCGACGGGGCCTTTTACGGTGTACATGGTGAAGATCCGCCGGCCGAACTCGTCGAAAGGCTGCAATCGCATGGCCGGCCCGACGCTGCGAATAATCTGGCCATTGCGCATGGCGCGTTGATGGAGTGTGAATTTTTCCTCGCCCTGTCCGGCCTCATCCTGCCGGACCTCCTTTATCAGGCGTTTGGAAACGAAAGTGCGGCTGAGATCGTCGTCCATCAACAAAATCGTGGGGGCCGGCCCTGCGCCGTCGGGATCGAACGGCTGCGGAATATCGGCCACACCAGTAATTTCGCCCAGTTTGCCGTGAAGCGTTCGGCCGTCTTTTAAAACCACATCGGTTGCCAAAGCCCGTTCGGCCGGGATAATCGCAATCGCCCAGCAAAAGATCCAAGCCCAAAAAATAATTAGCCGGAGACGTCCGAATCGGGTCATGTTGATTTTCCTGATCGATCCAGTAGTATCGGACATTTATTGAGTATTGGTTTTGGCAAGCAATGGAGAATCGCTTTCGATTTGGACTCGCTCCACAGTGCAACCGGCTTTTTGCACGTCGGCGACCGCCGAGCGGATCGCCGCCTCTAGTGATTCGGCTTCGCGGCTAAAACCAACGCCGGCGATTCCACAAGAAGAAAAAGGCGAACCATCGTCGCAACCGGCCTCGAACAATTTGTCGGCCAATTCCTCGGTCAATTCAGTGTCCTTAACAAGGACCAAAGTAAATTCATGAATGTACTTATTTTTATGGCTTTTCATCTTGTTTAATGCAACCTGATCTTCTTGTATTATAACAATAATAGATCTCCAAAAGGGACTTTCCCATTTTGGGGAACGCCTAAATCGCGACCGACGGTCGTGGCTTTATGGAATAAGCATCCTTGACATTGACGGTTATAGTAAGGAAAATCGGGGAAATTGGGAAAACTATTATGGACCGACCGCCTATTCCTCGCCACAGTATTGCCTTAGCCATTGCCGGGGCGATTATTCTTCCCGTAGCTATTTGCTTGATTATGGCAGTGGCTTCCCTTCTATCGGCTATGGGCGATGCAGTAGGCGGAGGGGCAATGCGATGGGTTGCTTTGGGCTGTGGAATTATTTGGGCGCTGGATTTAATTCTCCTGGTACTCGCGCTAGGCGTCAATGCACTAAGTGCACCAGATGACGCCGATTCGGATGAAGCCTAGTGGTCCATCACATCGGAATTGGTATTCTTAGATATGCTACCGCTTGCTCACCGGCGGCTGTTAGCCGCCGGCTATTAAATGTAATTTTATTTTTCTGAATCTTCAAGAAACTAATGAAAGACGTACATGAGCAATAAACCTATCAGTGAAGAGGCGGTGCGCGAGGCGATTGCGGCGTTTAAGGATCCGGAAACCGGGCGGAGCGTATCGCAACTAGGACAGATCCATCACCTGGAACTTAGCGGCGAGAACCTGTCTGTTACGCTGGGTTTGACCACCTGGTCGGGCGCGTTGTGGGAAGAAACCAGATTGGAATTGGTTTCGCTGCTAAAAAAGCAATTTCCACAACTGAAAATTGCCGTTGATATTGCGGTTCATGAGCGCAGGCCGGAAAAGATGGGCGAAATCGGTCTGACGGCAAAAAGCGCGATTGCGGTTGGGGCGGGAAAAGGGGGGGTGGGCAAGAGTTCCATCGCCGCATATTTGGCATACGGGCTTGCCCGGGCCGGCTGCCAGGTGGGATTGATGGATGCCGACGTGTACGGTCCCAGCATTCCGCACCTGCTGGGCACGACGGAACGGCCCACGATTATCGGCAACCGCATCTTGCCGGTGGAAGTTGACGGGATAAAAGTGATGTCGATGGGATTTTTGGTGCCATCGGATGAGGCGGTAATATGGCGCGGACCGATGCTTCACGCCGCGCTGACGCAATTTTTGCGCGATACCCAATGGGGCGACCTGGATTACCTGATAATCGACCTGCCGCCGGGAACGGGCGACGTGGCCTTGTCGCTTTCGCAATTGCTGCCGCTTACCGGGGCGGTTATCGTGGGCACGCCCCAGGACGTGGCTTTGCTGGACGTGGTCAAGGCCGTCGGGATGTTCCGAAAAGTGAACGTGGAAGTGTTGGGGATGGTCGAGAACATGAGTTTTTTCGTCTGCCCACAGTGCGGGGCGCGGCACGATATTTTCGGTTCCGGCGGGGCGAAAAGGAAAGCCCGGGAATTGAATGTGCCTTTTCTGGGCGAGGTGCCGATTGTAACCGAACTGAGAGTATTGGCCGACCGCGGGCAAACAGGCAAGGCGTTGGAAAACGAAACGGCAGAACCCTATCTGGAATCGATATGTATGAATCTGGCCCGGCATCTGGCCCAGCGACGCCGTGAAGAACCGCAATTGCCCACGCTTACGGTGCTGAAATAAAACACGATGCACATGAATCAAAGGAATCCCGTAAACGGGATTGACATTAAATGATGGTCATGACTTCCGACCCCAGGCGTAAACGCCTGGGCTAGAGAAAAGGGAAGAATGATTTGACATTTCAAAAACTCATTTGGTGTCTAAAAGCAGCGTGACGGGGCCGTCGTTTAGGAGTTCCACCTGCATGTGCTCGCGAAAGCGGCCGGTGGCCACAGGCAGGCCTTGAGCTTTAACACAGGCAACGAATTGCTGGTAGAGTTTTTCGGCCATATCCGGGGGTGCGGCGGCGTCGAAACTGGGGCGGCGGCCTTTGCGGCAATCGCCCAGAAGGGTGAACTGGCTTACCACCAACATCGCCCCATCGACGTCCCTGAGGGAGAGGTTCATTTTTCCTTGCTGATCTTCGAAAATCCTCAGCCCGGCGATTTTATCGGCCAGTTGGCGGGCATCGGACTCCTCGTCGCCGGCAGCCACGCCCAGCAGGACAAGCATGCCTTTGCCGATCTCGGCGCAGACCTCCCCGGCTATAGTCACTTTGGCCCGGCTGACTCGTTGGACGCACGCTTTCATGACAATCACCATAAGATATACACGATTTAGTTACAACCTCCCCCTTAGCCGGAGCGCAGACATGACGTACAATTGATTTGGACGGGATTAAAAATCATGGATATATAATGTATAATCCGCTCCCCGACCATGCTATACATGGTGCACGGTCGCGGCTAAACGAATGAAAAAAACCGTTACAATCGGCAATTTAATTTCGAGACAGTTTCATTTAAACATTTGATATATACAATCTTCGAGCAAAGATGAACGAGCAACGACCTTTAATTGCATTGACGATGGGCGATCCGGCGGGGATCGGCCCGGAAATAATTGTGGGGGCCTGGACCGAAACGGTGGTGCACGAATGGTGCCGGCCGATGGTGGTGGGGAATGCGGAAATTCTTCGCCGTGCGGTAGCGCTTTGGCAGCGGAGCGTGAAGGTGGAGGAGATCGATTCGCCGGATTCGGCCCGGCCTTCGCCCGAGGTGATTCCATGCCTGGCTTGCGGCTCATCCGATGCGCTGGAGGTGGCCCCAGGCACGCTCGACGCGCGGGCGGGCCAGGCGGCCTACGACGCCGTGATATTGGCCACGCGTTTGGCTCTGGACGGCAAGGTCGACGCCATCACCACCGCACCTTTGCAAAAGGAGGCATTGCATAGAGCAGGACACGACTTTCCTGGACACACCGAACTGTTGGCCCAACTTTGCGGCGTGGACGATTTTGCCATGATGCTCTACATGGGGCCGGGCGACGACGTATTGGCGCCCTTCGGTTTGACGGTGGTTCACGTCACCTTGCACACCGCGCTACGAGACGCGATCAACCAGCTTACGCAGGAGGCAATTTTAGCCAAAGCCCGGCTGGCCGATTGCTTCATGTCCAGATTGATGC
>JBEKSO010000364.1:0-4571 GCA_049516935.1 Thermoguttaceae bacterium | reverse complement strand
CCCACGTCAAGCGTGGGCATGGCACCCGCACGTTCCCAAGGAGGACCGTGGGAACGAGTTACTGCCCACTGCCCACCGTCCACTGCCCACTGTTACACTTGGTACTGGCTGAGCCTGGCGGCATTCGTGTTGGCGATGCTCGGCAAAGGATCGGCGGCGGTCTTGCCGGCACTGCTTTTAGGAATAATTTGGTGGTTGCAGCCACAGGGAACTGGCCCAATTTTCGAGGGCAGCAAGCAAACGAGGTCGGCGAAAATGGGCCTGTCCCCTTTTATCCGGCGGCATTTATTGCGAACCGCGCCTTTTTTCGCCGTCGCCGCGGCGCTGACGGCGGTAAACGTGTGGTTCCAAACCCACGGCACGGATATTGTATTTCGCAATGCCGGTTTTGCCGATCGTCTTCTCGGGGCAGGGTGCGTGGTGTGGTTTTATCTTTACAAGGCGCTATTGCCGTTCGATCTGGCGTTCGTTTATCCGCAGTGGCATATCGAAGCGGGCAATCCGCTGTGGTGGCTGCCGCTTTTGGCCGCACTGGCCCTTACGGCCGTGCTGTGGCGGTATAGAAAAAGCCGGAGCCGGCCTCTTCTACTCGCCTGGGGGTTTTTCTGCGTCGCCTTAGTCCCGGTGATGGGCTTAACCGACACGGGTTTCATGAAATATTCGCTTGTTGCGGATCATTATCAACACATCGCCATTATCGGGGTGATCGCGGCGGTTTCCGCGGGTTTCAGCTTATGGCGCGGCAGCGCGCCCGGTAAAACAAGCCGGGCGGCGCAGTTCGTGGCCGTTGCCGCGGCGGCCGTTCTCATATTCCTCACTTGGCGGCAATGCGGAATCTACCGCGAGGACATCGCGCTTTACCAGGAAACCTTGAAAAAAAATCCCCAGTGTTTGCTGGTGCAATATGACCTGGGCATCTCCTTGGTTCGAGCAGACCGGTTTCAGGAGGCGGTAAATAGTTTCCGCCGCGTCCTCGAAATCAATCCCGATTTTGCAGAGGCGCACAACAACTTGGGCAATGCCTTGTTTCAAACAGGCCGCTCTCAAGAGGCGATAGAACATATCCGGCGGGCCTTGTCGTTAAAGCCGGACTCTCCCGCGGCTCATTTCAATATGGGCAAAATATTGTCAAGCATGGGCCGAATTCAAGAGTCGCTTGAACACCTCCAAGAAGCCATCCGGCTGAAACCCGATTATCACGAGGCCCACTACTGGCTGGGAAACGTTTTGTTAAGTAAAGGGCGATTGCGCGAGGCGATTGAACATTATATGATAGCCATCCGCTTGAAACACGATTTCTGCCAGGCCTACAACAGCCTGGGCGACGCCCTGCTCAAAGCGGGTGAACCGGAAGAAGCGATCGAACGTATCCGGCAGGCCCTGTGGCTGAATCCCAATTTTCCCGAGGCCTGGTACAACCTGGGCAACGCTTATAAAACTTTAGGCCAATATCAACAAGCCATCGAACATTACCGGCATGCCTTGACGCTCGAGCCCGATTACCCCGAGGCCCACAACAACCTGGGCATAGCATTATTCCAAACGGGCCAATCCCCAGAGGCGATCATACACTTCCAGCAGGTATTGCGGCTTCGGCCTGAAGATATTAATGCCTACAACAATTTGGCGTCGGCTTATGCCAGTATACAACAATCGTCCCAGGCCCTTGCCGCCGCCCAAAAGGCGTTGGAGCTTGCCCGATCCAACGGGCAGCCGGCATTGGCCTTGCAGATTGAAAAGTGGTTGAAGGCCTACCGGGCGGGCTTGTCAACCGAGCCGAATGCGCAGCCCTCGAATTCCACTCGCCCGCAACCTTGACCGTCGGAGGTTAAAGTGAGCCGATTTTGGCCCTCGCGGAAATACGCGGATAAAAATGCCGCCGCCGCTCGATCGGCTATTTTTTATTTATCTTTTTGATTTTCGCCGAAAGGCGGGACTTGGTCCGCGCGGCGGAGTTGGAATGAATAACGTGCCGGGTAGCGGCGCGGTCCAGTTGTTTGGCCGCTTCCTGTAATTCTTGTTCCGCTTGATCGGCGTTGCCGGCTTGCACGGCCTTTATAACTTTGTGGTATTGACTTCGAATGGATCGCTTGACTGAACGGTTCCTTGCGCGTTTTTCCTGGCTTTGACGAAGCCGCTTTAGGGCACTTTTTGTGGTTGGCATGATTTATTAACTAGGATGAAGGTGTGTTGAGATTACATAAATTGACATACATATTAGTCCCCGGGTAAACACACCCGGGGCTGCACTGATTAGAGATAGCTTTTTACTCGCTACGGTCATCTTGCGGGGGGGCTTCCGAGCCGGGCCGCTCGGGTTCCTTTTCCGCGGCTAACTGATTTTTACGTACTTCGCCGACTTTGTCCAGGAGAGCTGCTACGTCTTTGTAGGAAAAATCTATTGCAGCCAGGATGGAGAGCTGCTTTTCGGCCACATCCACCTCGCCTAAGGTCAAGGCCATTTTACCGGCCAGGCGCAGGGCCTCCTTTTTGTTGGCGACGTCGCGTTCGGGAATCTCCTCCGCGGCCATCATGTAATGGTTCAAGGCCAGGCGAAACTGCTCGATTTGTTGAAAACACCTGCCCAAGGCAAGAAGGCTGACCCCCTTGCGGCGGGGATCGTTCCGGGAAAGCTGCAATTCCCGTATCGCTTCGTTGTACTGCTTGGTGAGCATGTAGCGATAGCCCAAGTCGTAGCGGAAAAAAAAGTTGTGGGGATATCTTTCGCATCGCCTTTTGAAGTAATCCAATTCTTTGAAATAATATTCTTGCTGCAGTTCCCTCTTTTTCCCGATATCCGCGGTGTTGATTATTTTATGACGAAAAGTGCGGAGCTGGGCGTCATCCCATCTTTCCCGCACATCCGAATCGCCGCCGGATGCCTCGAAGGCCTGGGCCAGGATTTCCTCGGCCTTATCGAAACGGTCTTCGCGCGTGTACAGTTGCGCAAGTTCGTAATAAGGGGGAAGCTGCTTGGGATTCTTGGCGATTTCGCCGAGCAGTTTCTTTTCGGCGTTTTGTTCCGGTTGCTGATATACGGCCACGGCAGGCGCTTTTTTGTCATGCTCTTCATCCTCGGTCTGAACGCTGAATCCGCCCTTTCGCATCCGCTCGCTTTGCAGCATGGAAATCGCCCGCTTGGCTTCATCATCGTTCGGAAAGGCTTCTTCCACGCGGTGCCAGCAATAAATGGCCTGGTCCAGAAGGTGGCGTTCGGCGGCGGCGATGGCGCAAAGCTTGTTGACGGTCGGATCCTTGGGATGGGCCGTTAGCGCGGTTTTCAGATAGTACATTTCGCACTCGAAATCGCCCGACTTTTTCGCGGCCTGGGCCATGGCCGTCAATGCATGCATGTCCCATGGGTTGACGGTGAGGACTTTCACGCCGTTTTTTATAACCTCATCCCACTGCTCATTGGCCAGGGCCTTTTTCACCGCGCTGCGGGCGCCACGTTCTTTTAATTGTGCCAGCGAGGCCCCAGTGCGGTTATGGTTGTACTTTTTCTGAAGATTCTCGACGTAAGCCTTGACAAATACCTCGTTGCCCGGATTGCCAATCACGCATTGAGCAAATAATTCTGCGGCGTAATCGTAATTCGGCTTGAGCCCGGATGCCTTTTGTTGGGCGGCCTCGAATTGCCGATCCAAACGCGAACGCTTGGCCGGAGTCAGGGGTTCGCGGCCGCCTTTTTTGGGCGCTTCATGATGTTCTTCAGTCGCCATGGTCAATCCAACTATATGTCCCGCAAATCCGCCGCGGGCTTATATGCGGCTTAAATTTGTTCCCGGAGAGTTGTCCAACTCAAATACCCCAGCGCGATTGAACAAAGCACCATGGGTATGTCCATCATAACCTTATTGGAACCGTTGAAAGGATATCCAATCGCCAAATCCAACCCGAAAATAAGCAGAAATAATCCGGCCACAACCAATCCGAAAATACACAAGGCTTTAGGCATGAAAGCGATCCCCGGCTCAAGCGATGCGGTTTTTTGTCTTGGATTTAATCTTTATACATCAAGCCGACAAACAATAGGCCATACTTGTCTTTATGCTGGGGCGGCAGTTTAACTGCCGCCCCAGCATAAGGTCAGGTGCTAATAGGGGGATTTCGGCCCCTGCTAGCCTTCTGGCTACTGTCTTCTAGTATAATTCGATTGCCTTTCCATCACCACTACCACCTTGGCATCCGGACCGCCGGGCGGCAAAATAGGATAGGTAATAGGTGATAGGGGTAGGTAATAGGAGAGTGCATGATGACTACCTCATCGGCAAGCCCGAAAAATGATGCCTTGCAAGAGTTGTCTTGGGCACATTTCCGCGGCCGCATGCCGGTGGCTAGGCGCTGGGCTTATTTTGATCATGCCTCTGTTGCCCCGCTAACGGGTGATGCGCAAGAGGCCATCGCCCGTTGGAATGAAGATGCCGCCTTAAACGGCGCAGCCTTTTACCCGGCTTGGATGAAGCAAATCGAAGACCTCCGCCGGCGAGCGGCCGTAATGATTGGTGCCGATATCGAGGAAATCGCCCTGGTCGGCAATACCACTGCCGGGATCAACCTGGTTGCCGAAG